>JANNWD010000541.1:0-4393 GCA_031408315.1 Bacteroidota bacterium | reverse complement strand
ATTTGATAAATGGGCCCTTTTACAAGCTACCTCACCCCAACCCTCTCCAAAGGGAGAGGGAGCAAAAGCCCCACCCTTTTGGGCTGGTTTAAAATTCTTTAATGTTTACGGTCCAAATGAATATCACAAAGCCAGAATGGCAAGTGTAATTTTTCATTCGTACAATCAAATAAAACAAAACGGAAAAGTAAAGCTATTCAAAAGTCATAAACAAGGATTTACCGATGGTAATCAACTAAGAGATTTTATTTATGTAAAAGATGTGGTGAGTGTTTGTGTTTGGCTTCTCATTATTCACCACTCACCATTCACCAATGGGCTCTACAATCTTGGCACTGGAACAGCCAGATCTTTTAATGATTTAACAAAAGCAACTTTTGCTGGTCTTGATTTACAGCCAAATATTGAATACATTGATATGCCTTTAGATATTAGAGATAAATATCAATATTTTACCGAAGCCAATATGAGTAAATTGATTTCGGCAGGTTACAACAACCCTTTTTATAGTTTGGAAGAAGGTGTAGAAGATTATGTGAGAAATTATTTGAGTAAAAATTTGTATTACTAAAATGAAAATAGCAATAATAGGCGGCGGCAACCTAGGAACAGCCATAGCAGAAGGTTTACTAAAAAGCAAATTTAGTAAAGCCACAGATTTAATCGTTACAAAACGCAATACATCTACCTTAAAGCATTTAGCAGATAAAGGCGTAATCATTACTGCCAATAACAACGAGGCTATAAAAAAAGCTGAATTAATAATTTTAGCTGTAAAGCCATTTCAAATTACAGAAGTAGTAAATGGTTTAAAAAAAGATATCTCTTCAAAACATATAATTGTTTCTGTTATTACTGGTGTTTCACTTGTTGATTTACAGGGTTTAATAAAAAAGAAAAATCCAATTTTTAGAGCAATGCCCAATACTGCAATTGCCATAAGCGAAAGCATGACTTGTATTAGCTATTCTAATGCCACCAACACTCAACTAAATTTTGTACAACAATTATTTGAAACTGTAGGCAAAGTAACCATAATAGAAGATAAACTTATGGATGCTGCTACTGTGTTAGGTGCTTGCGGAACAGCTTACGCCATGCGTTACATACGTGCCAACATACAAGGCGGTATAGAAATTGGTTTTGATAGCAAAACTGCTAATCTTATTGCGGCACAAACCGTAAAAGGTGCAGCCGAATTACTATTACAAAAAGGAACACACCCAGAGCAAGAAATTGATAAAGTAACTACGCCAAAAGGCTGTACCATAGCAGGTTTAAACGAAATGGAACATCAAGGATTTAGCTCTTCTTTGATAAAAGGAATTGCTACTAGTTTTAATAAAATTGTGAAGGGTTAGTAAACATTTCCCGTTTCCATATCTAATTGGTTAGGGATCTAAAATTCCTTTTCTTTACTAAAATCACTTCCAAAAGAATTCGAACTCATATATGCCTTCTGATGTTTTTTAAAAAACTCGAATGTATAGTTTTTACGATATAAAACATCATTACCATATTTACCAATTTTAACTAAGCCTTCTTTTACAATATCCCAATAGTTTGTTATTCTAATTATCGCCGTTGATTTCTATAACAAAATCAACGGCGGTAACGTTCGTTGCCACTGGAGTTTAAAAGAATTAAAAAAGTTGGGTAACAAAAAATACACCTCTTTTTTTAGTACTGCTCATTTTTTGGCATACTATTTTTATACTACACTCTGTAAATAACTTATTTTATTACCTAAATTATATTTTATGTCTATCGATTTGTTAAAAACACTACAGGAAAATTTAAATTATCCTCCATTACAAAAGATTGATCCTAATACAGAACAAGTCGTAGAGGATACTACAACTGCAGATGAAGATAAATTTAGCCAAGCGGCTATTTCTGGTATGTTAACTGGTTTATACAATTATGTACAATTAGATGAGGGTGCTGAGGATTTTTTAAGGGGCAGTAATTCCTCAAATTGGGTAACAAAAATTTTTGAAGGCAATAATAAAGAAGCTGTTCAAAAAATTTCTTCTTATGCAAAACAATCTAAAGAAAACCCAATTGCTAAAATGAATGCCATTGCTAATGAGGCTGAAAAAATTGTTAAACAAAATTTACCTGTAAACGCTACAATAAAAGATGTTAAGCAATTTTTTATGAATCAAAAAAATACTATTCTTTTGTATTTGCCTACAGCATTAAAAATGGGAGGGCTTTTAAATAATAATACGCTGGACGATAATACGAATAAAATGGAAGGGCCGCTATCTAGCTTTATACAAAAAATTGGGTCTGCTTTTTCTGCCCCAGTTACAGAGGAAGAATTAAGAAAGAGTAATGATTTGTAAAAGATTGTGTAGTATGTGGTTAATAATTAATTGCATAGTACATTTTAATTTAAATCCTTATTTTACAGATACTACATTATCCTCTTTTATTAAATCCATATTTTTAAACCGCAATACAATATTAGCCGTAGTTACTATATCTTTTTGGCAGTAGGTAACAATGCGTTGTAAATTATTTTCTTTCCAATATACTTCGCCAACTTGGCTGCCATCAATATCATCTTTTGGGCTTGCAATACCTAACGCAGCTGCTAATAATTTTAAGGAGGTGTAGTTTTTATAATCACCAAAACGCCAGTATTGAAACGTATCAATAATGTTTGTTTCCCACGGTTTCATGTTTTGAAAATCCATGTATTCTGGAATGGGCAATCCGTTTATTAATAATCGGCGGCACAAAAAAGGAATATCAAATTCTTTTATATTATGCCCAGCAAAACACCATTTATTATTTTGTATTTCCATTATGTTTAGCGTAGCAATAAAATTTTGAAGCAACTTTTTTTCTTCTACATCGCAAAACGATTTTATACGCAACTGCATTACCTCTCCATCGTATCTAAAATAGCCAATACTTATACAAATTACTTTGGCAAACTCTGCCATTACACCTGCTCTTTGTTCATAAAAATTTTCAGAAGTTGTGGCTGTTGGTAAAATGCGTTGTGTTTTCTCTGTCCATAACTCTTGCCAATTTTCGTTTAAGTTTTGGAAATCTGCTTTTTCTGATACAGTTTCAATATCTATAAATAATACATTTTCGGTACGAATGTGTTGCATATTTTTATGAAATTTATTTTAAAAAGTAACGCCTACAAATATTTGTATAGATTGATTTTTCCAGGTTTGCTTATCATCAATAGCATTAATATTTGTTAATCCTAATTTATACCTTGCTCCAAAATTTATAAATGGTAACTGAACCCATAAACCACCAATGGCACTCCACTCGGCATTTTTATAAATATTTCCGTTGCTTTTTAAACTATCAACAGTTTGTTTTAATAAGCCGCCAAAAGCAGGACCAACTTGTAATTTTACTCGTTTACTTTCGCCAACATTTATGTTTAATAAAACAGGCACTTCTAAATAACTAAGTTTAGATTCCTTTTGGCTTCCATCTCTAAAAATATCATCATAAATATCATTAGGGTCGTTGCTAAATTCGGATGAGGTTTGTACAAAATTTACCTCTGGCTGCACCCCAAACCGTTTACTGAAATTAAACTGCATAAAACCACCCAATTGATAATTGTAGTTATACCCTTGCTTATACGATTGACCAGTAATTTTATTAATATTTACTCCTGCCTTTGCTCCTACTCTAAAAAAATTTTCTCTATCGGCATCGTTAGGGTTATTGCGTTGAGCAACTGTTGTTATAGATATTATTATTGCTAAAAAGGTTAATAGTTTTTTCATTGGTATGTTTTTATATTTATAAATGTAACAAAAAAACCTGTAATAAATAATTACAGGTTTTTTATCAATTTTATGGTATACCTAAAAACGTCTCCAATGCCCAGGTACCCATACCCAACCTCTTCTTTTATTTTTCCAATGACCATCTACCCAACGTTGACCATAAGTTGGAGGTACAGCCCAATACCCGTTGGTATAAGCGTATTGCCCTCCACTCCAATTATAATTGCCACCTACCCAAACATGTTTTGGTGATGGCGATGCTGACCTCACTCTTATAACTGGTGCTGCTGGCCTTATTTTTACTACAAATTGTGCTTGTGCTGCAATTGATAATACAATTGCTAATACACTTAATGAAAGTATTTTTTTCATGGTATAAATATTTTTAAGTAAGACGGATGAAGGGGTAATAAGTTTAATGTTATACAATTTAGAGATTAAAAACACCCCACAAATGGTTACAGTTGAGTCCAAGTTAATTTTTGTAAGATGTTTAGTACCTCAACATGACTAAAGCCTATTTTTAACAAATAGCTATCCCTTTAAATTAAAAGGATTACTATTAAATGTAAACTTAGGATTAGTCATACTGAACGAAGTGAAGTAACTCATTTTAA
>JANNWD010000540.1:0-1906 GCA_031408315.1 Bacteroidota bacterium | reverse complement strand
AATTGATTTTTCTGGGTCGGGTCCAAATAGTTCATTACTCAAAAATAATACTGGCAGGAAAATAACAGCGTCAATTAATGTTGCACCAAGTCTTTTTAGAAAAGTTTGATATTTAATGTTTATAATTTCTGTCATTTTATTTGTTGTTATGTAATGAGTTTTTTTTCGGGCTTAGCCTCTGCATTGGTTCGTGACTCCACGAACCAATTTGTATGATCCATAGAGCTTGTTATTATTTCAATTTATTAACCCTTATTGCAACATTAAGATAATACAATGTTATGAAGCGGTACGTTAAATGTTTCGTGTGCACGAACCAAGGCGGAGTAATTCTTATAAGCTTGTTTGATTAATAGTGCATATTCATCTTGTATTAATCAACCTTAATCGGATACTTTGCAGTACCATACAACCAAGAATTGGCAAAGGAAGAGTTTAGGCTGTAAGGTCCGTCCCTCTCCGTTTGATGATCTAATTGTAAAACAAGTTGCCATTCATCTATGCCGGAGAAATATTGGCTGCTAAATTGGTAAGTCTCTTTCTCAAGTTTTCTATTTTGACGGGTTTTTAGCTTGCCTAATTTATCAGTGCCGTTTTCTTTACTCCATGTTTCCAAAAAGCTTGTCTGTGGAATAATAGTAATGGTATTTCCAGCTACTTTGTAGGTGCCCTTTTCTTTACCAAAATAAATATCGGGTAAATAAGAGAAGCTCCTGTATAAAAACGAGTAGGTTCCGTTTGCATTAAATTCGTATTGCATTTTATGGTATTGATGCAATCCATTATTCATAGAATAATCTGAATTACTAGTAGAAGTTTTTAACCATTGACCCACAAGGGAAGGGGCTTCGGTATTTTCTGTTGGTTGCGGATTATTCTGAGTAGCCGTTTTATCTGGTTTTATAAAATCGATAGATTTAATAAAAGCCTGAATTTCTTTTATATAATCTTTGTTATTGGTAATAGCTACAATACTTAAGCATTTGTTGTAGCCACTTGCTGTAGTAAGCATTGCTGTAGCTTCTTTGTTTTCAAAAATAAATTTGCTGCTACCTGCTTTTATTTTCCAACCTTTGGCTTCTTGTACTTTATCTACTTGCCGGTTGCCTGTTGGGCGGTAATTTTTTACAATAAGCTCCTGCCATTCGCTTTCAAAATCGGCCTCTATGCTGCCTTTGCTAATGGTGCTTTTGGTGATATTAATGCGACACCAGCTCTTTAATTTTGTATTAGTTTTTATGTAGCTCACAAAATTTTCTTCTACATTCTTTGTAAAGCCTTGTGGGGCAGTAAACGTATAAAGATCAAAAGTTTCTTTTTGTGCAAAGGCATTGTTTAAAAAGAAAATACAACATAAGAAAGTATATAATTGGTTCATAGAATTTTTTAAAAGGTTTTTATAAATTCATTTACTGTTTGTACTATTTAAGTAGGAATTTTTATTTGGTTTGGTTTATGTTGTATTGCTGAAAAACATTTTCCGTTCTTAAAAAACCTTACTTTTTTTAAAAATTGAATTTCAACTAAAATAAGGAGATAGGCAATGAGCCTTTTGTAGTATAAGTGAGGTTTACACTTTTTTGTGTATACCTATTTCAGGACAAGAAATATACTTTTATTAAGTATTAAATTGCCTGTTTAGTATGCCACAACCAATGCAAAAAAGGCAATTAAATTTTTTTTTGAATGCGTTTTTATTTTAAAAAATTAAGTAAGTTTGTTACCTAAATCAAACTTATGTATATCAAACTAGCAACCATTGCCATCTCTTTTTTTCTACTTGCCTGCAACAATACTAAAGAAAATGATTCTAATGCTCCAGGTACATCTACTTCCGTTTCTACAAATGATGATGATGATGCCAAACCGGCGGGAGATATAGAAGCACAGAAAGCTGCACTTAACA
>JANNWD010000539.1:0-17651 GCA_031408315.1 Bacteroidota bacterium | reverse complement strand
CATTAATGTACGGTCTGTATGTATCAAATCTGGGAAATCTCTAGAATTAATATAGATGTTAGATAAACAGTTTGTTGCTGAGGAACTCAACAGAGAGTCGTAACAGGGCGACATATCTTGAAAAACAGTGAGCTTTTTTTGAAACCTGCTAATAAGATCGTTGAAATGAGACGAATCAGTTTTCAGGTCTTCATAAAAAGAATAGGTGTACTGTTTACCTCTGTCTTTTTCTATTTTATGCTCTAACTGGTACTCAGCTAAAAAGCCACAGAACACAGCAAGGAACAACATTAAAAATTCCCAGAAATAACTTTTCCAGTTTTTTTTGTGATGCGGTGCTGCAGGGTCGTGGGCATGATGATGTACTTCCATATAGTTTTGGTTTTCTGTGTTTGTTGTTTCAGTTATTTCTGGTTGTGGCAAAATATTTTCTTGGGAAGAAATTATTTCTTCGTTTGAAGCGGAGGTTTTGCTATCCTCCACTTCAGGAGTATTTTCCGATGGTTGTTTGGATGGTACATCCTTATTTTCTTCCATTATTTTTTGTTAGCCTTATTTATAATTAATTTTTTTGCATTCTGGCTGCTTACTACTTTCTTTCCTGTTTTTGCTTCAATAGCTTTACGGGTATTACCTGCAATTACGCCGCCTTGTTTTGCCACTGCTTTATTTGCTGTAAAATCTTTTGGCTTTTTTTCTTTGCTTATTTCAGCAGTGGTAGCCTCAGCAAGCATATTCAATACCAATTCCAAATTGGTCATATTATCTCTCAGGTTTTCTTTCTTCAAATTTTTATGCTGCTTGTATTGCTTTACAGTTTTACCACTCCAAGCTTGAGTTATAATATCTGTTAGGGTTGCAAATTCCTGCCCCTTCTTTACACCACGGCTTTCCCATTCATTCGTAAGTTCTTTTCTTACTTCAATACTTTTTAGTCGTTGGTTAATCCATTCTTTACTGTAACCTAATTGCATATAATTTTCCATTGCCCTGTCTATACTTTTTTCCGGGTCCTGGCTTTCTTCAATTCTTTCGTACCCTGTTTTTGCCAGCCATTGTTTAAAGGGCTCTGCCTTTGGCGATGGAATGGATTGGATAAGGCGGAAGAGTTGTTCGGTATCGGCTACATCTGTAAGCCTGAGTTTGCCATCAGCGGCCTCCATTTTCAAAGCGTTACAATTTGTAACGGTTTCATTTCCTTCATCCTTCATCCGCTTTTTCATTACCCGCCAATATACCTGGGGGTTGGGGCTATCAGTTAAAACTTCTATTACATCCACAATAGAGAAATACCATTTTTCTTCCTCCGCATCCCAATGGCTGCGTATTTTTTTGTGTTCAAACAATTTTATGTCACCCATAAAAAATTAATTAAATTTTTATTTGCCTGTAAATAAATGCAACGGCAAAACCTATAACAATATAAATTATAAACCGAATTGCTTTTGATGTAATTGCCGATTTGAGTTTATTTTCTTCCATAAATTATTTTAGATGGTATTCTTTTTTTAGCAATCAGCCTGAAAACCTTAGTATCCATAGCGGTATTGGTTAAAGCATTTACCATATCTGCAGTATTGCTTTGTATTGGTAAGTTTATTTTTTTTAGCGAATCAATAACGGTGTTTTTTTTACCAATGAAGATATCTTCTAAGCTAAGGGATGAAAGGAATTGCTGATACTTTGCTGTTACAATATGGTCTCTGTACTCAATAGCCCTATCTCTTAAGAGTTTAATTCTTTCATCATTATATGTAGCAATATTTGTAAGTGTATTATAATTGCTTATTTGGTTTACCAATTGTGTGTTAGAAAAATAACGCAGATTACCAGAATTGAGTAGTTGATTGAGTGTTGCTTTGTGCCAATCAACATTATAAGCCATACATGATACTCTCATATAATAATACAATTCTCCGCCTTTTTGTAAATAACCCTGTCTGCTTATAAAATCAACCAGGGGGTCAATTGTATTGTTCACCATATTTTCACACCAGGCGGCTTTATTAATATCAGCTGTATCATTTTGCAAATCTATATAAAGGCTTTGTGCATATTCTTTTGCCCGTTGATGTTCTATAGTATGCTCTAATTTATACTCTGCCAAAAACCCACAGAACACCGCAAGGAATAGTATTAAAAACTCCCAGAAATATCCTTTCCAGTTTTTTTTGTGATGTGGTGCTGCAGGGTCGTGGGCATGATGATGCACTTCCATATTTTCGGTTTGTGGTTGGTTGTTAGTAGTTGGTGTTTGTTCCGTAGCAGTAATTTCTGTTTCGTTTATAGATGGGGTTTTGCCTTGCTCAATTTCGGGCAATACAGTTTCGGTAGAAGATGGAATATCTTCCTGCTGCAAATTATCTATGTTTATTTTGCTATCTTTTTCTGGATTGCTCTCTGGCAATAGCTTTTCTTCTTCCATAATTTATGAAATTAATTTTAGAGGGTACAATTAACCGAGGAATTTTAAGGAAGTGTGGATAAGGTGCGGTAAGATACTAAACTATTTTTCAAAAAAAGGTAATGCAATTAACAAGCTTACCATCTTTTTGGGAGGTAAGCTTTATTTAAAAAAGGTAAGAAAAGTTAATCTTCTTTACTTCCCTTATCTCCAACAAACCACTGCTCTTTATTTTTAAATAACACATTAAAGGTTGTAAGGCTACCATAGCAACGGGTTATGTATTGTTGTATGTTTACTTTTTCTTCGTCGGTTAGTTTTTTATTGCTATTTATGTTTTGTTCTAGCACTCTTAATCTATCCCTAAGCATTACTATTTTATGAAAAAAATCGTCAATAGGAATTTCTCTTGGCTTTAAATTTTTATCGGCCGTTTGTAAAAGCATTGTGCCACCAATCCATTTATCACCAAGCGGTACAACTTCTGTAACATCTGCCCATTGGCGTAATATTTTTAAAATACTTTTTTCCACAGCAGATGTAGTTTCAACTTCTAGTGTTACATTTTCTGCAATTATTTCTTCCAGCTTATCATCTGTTTTATCAATTTCTTTTACACCTACATTAATAAACGAAATAATATACGTGGCATATTTTACACCAACAATTACACCTGGCCCATGTTGTGTGTGTTGCAGCCTTGTGCCTATGCCTAATACTAATTGATTTTCTTCCATTGTTTATTTATTGAACAAAAATACTAATCCTTTTTTGCATCTGGCTTTAGCATTTCCATTTTATAATGATACCAAGCATTTAAAATATATTGGTTAAAACTAAGCTCATCACTAAGTTGTACAAATTCATAATCAGGCCGGTATCTTACCATAAAAGTATCAAGTGCTGCACTTTTTAAATTAGTAATACGAGTAACCAATGTTTTATTAAATCTATAATTTATGTAGCGTTCTTTTTCTTCAATTTCTAATCTATTCCTAAACGCTTTTAATTGTTTATTTCTTCTAAATCTAAATAAATTTATAAGGTCGTTAATATCTAAGCCAACACCACCTTGCACAATTGATGTACCTACTTTTCCGCTTTTATGGTTAAACACATCTTGATATCTATTGCGGTTTTCAATACTATCTTGCCTGTACGAATTTGCTTTTACAATAACTTCTTTTAGGGTTGTAAATTTACTTTTTACTTTTACATTAATCCAAATATTAAAATTTGTGGGGTCGGGTATTGCTTGTACAGCAAACTTTTTGGTGGGTTTATTTCTAAAGGTAAATACTACACTATCTGCTTCGGTTACTCGTATACTGTATTTACCTATCGAATCGGTGTAAGTAATTGCACCAGTAGTACTTTCTACCTTTACACCTTCTACATAATTTATTTTGGTACTATCATAAACAGTGCCTGTTAAATTAAATTGTGCAAAACTTTTACTTCCACAAAAAATTAAACACAGTAAAATAAATATGCGTAAATGTAACCTCAATATATTTTTCTCTTTTTTAGAAATACAATAGTAACACAACAAAATTATTTAGTCATAAAACGCAAGCTAATTTAACGTTGATTTGGCAAAATACTAGCAATTGTTGGTGCAAAGTGCAAAAGCTCTAACGCATGTATTTTTGTAGCCAAAGTTAATGGTGTTTCTTCAGCGGTAATTGGGCATGTTACTTGAAAAATAATTTCACCATGGTCATAAACTTCATCCACATAATGTATGGTAATACCACTTTGTGTTTCCTTGGCTTCAATTACAGCTTCATGTACATAATGCCCATACATGCCTTTGCCACCAAACTTAGGTAAAAGTGCAGGATGTATATTAATTATTTTTTTTTGGTAAGATGATAGTAATGAGGTAGGCATTTTCCATAAAAAACCTGCCAATACTATAAAATCAATTTTATGTTGTTGCAATTGTGGTAAATAACCATTACCACTAAAAAAAATATCTCTTTCTACTAATAAAGAAGGAATGTTATTTGCAGATGCAATTTGCATTACACCAGCATTGGGTTTATTGCAAACAACTAAAGCAACGGTTGTTTTTTTTGATAAAGAAAAGTATTCAATTATTTTTTTAGCATTATCTCCTTTGCCGCTTGCAAAAATGGCAATATTAACCAAACCTACATTATTGGGCATTGACAATTGCTGTTTGTTAGCCAATAACTGTTTCTTTCCAAAAAGCTTTCGTATCAACTTGCCCACATATTTTTTAAAAAACCCAAATTGCCCCAAGGGTATACTAATTAATAAAACACATAGCGGCCATAAAATGGTGACCAATAAAATATACAACACTACCCAAACAGCCCCTTTATCTAAACCAGTAAAACCCAAAAGCTTTCTACCAGCGTATCCACAAAGGCTACCACCTAAAGCAAATGTTAATAAAATAAGTAATACTTGAAAGCCAGTTACGCCCCAATGCCGCTGTAGTTTTTTAAACATGCCGCAAAAGTGATGCAAAAAATTGTGATTTTGGTATACAAATTAAAAAATTTTAATAAAAGCAAAATGGTTTACAAAAATATGACAAAGGCAAAGCAAGTTTTGTTTAATCTTATGAAATGTAGTGTGGATAAGGAAAAAAAAAATTCAAAAATGTTGATATTATGTGAGCATCGTAACGTATTTTTGCATCCGATTAGGATATTTTTCCACTTTTTAGACCCGATAATATCAGTATGAGTCGTTTTAGAAAAATCTTTAACAAAATTTTTGTTGGTCTGTTCTTGCTTGCATGTTTATCACTTTCTCATAAATCATTTGCCGCTGATGGTGAGGCTTTATTTAAAGCCAATTGTGCCAATTGCCATAAGCCAGATAAAGATTATACTGGTCCGGCATTAAAAGGCTGGAAAGATAGGCAACCAGCAGGATGGTTATATAAATGGGTGGCAGGGCCTAGTGCTGTTATCGCTAGTGGAGATAAGTATGCTGCAGAGCTTTTTGCAAAATGGAAAGGCAGCGGAGTTATGGGTAATTTTGCCCAACTTAAAAAAGACGAAGTAGATGCTATAATGATTTATGTGGATGGTTATGTAGCTCCTCTTCCACCTAAAGAAGGAGAAACAAAAAAAGGAGGCAGTGCAGATGGTAATTACCTTCTTTTCGGTGTTCTTACTCTAATTTTTGCTTTAATAGCCTTTATACTGTTACAAGTAAATAGTAACCTTAAAAAACTATCCGAAGAAAAAATAGGCATTCACAGGGGTGAGCCAGTTCCTTTCTATAAAAATAAAACCTATTTAATGGCTGGCGTTTTGGGCTTATTTGCCTTAGGTGGATATTTTGCAATTGATGGAGCAATTGGGTTGGGGCGTATGCAAAACTACCAACCAGAGCAACCAATATATTATAGTCACCAAGTACATGCTGGTACCAACCAAATTAGTTGTTTGTACTGTCACGGTACAGCTCAGGATAGTAAGCATGCTGGCATTCCTTCTGTAAACGTATGTATGAATTGCCACAAAGCGATTAATAAATACGAAGGACCAGATAAGTTGGAAAAAGAAGACGGTACAGCAGTAAACGGTACAGCAGAAATAGAAAAATTATACGAATACGCCGGATGGGATCCTATTGCAAAAGCATATAAAGCAGATAAAAATAACGATGGTGTGCCAGACGGTGCTAAGCCAATACAATGGGTTAAAATACACAACTTACCCGATCATGTTTATTTTAACCATAGCCAACACGTAAAAGTAGGTAAACAACAATGCCAAACTTGCCATGGTAATATACAAGAGATGGGAGAAGTTTATCAGTTTAGTACATTAAGTATGGGCTGGTGTATTAATTGCCATAGAGAAAGTAAAGTTGATTTCTTTAATAAGGCAGATAGTACTGGTAACAAGTTTTATAGTATTTACGAAAAATTCCATAATGATATTAAAAATAAAAAATTAGATAGCGTAACAGTGGAAAAGATTGGTGGAACCGAGTGTCAAAAATGTCATTATTAAAAATTAATTGGCTAATTAGCTAATGTGCTAATGTGCTAATGGAAAAACATAAAAAACGCTAATCTTTTTGAGTTTAAAGAATTAGTAAATTATCGAATTATCGAATTATCACATTTATGAAGAAGTACTGGCAAAGTTTTGGAGATTTAAATCAAACCGAAGGTTTTGAAAAATCCACCAAAAATGAATTTAAGGAAGAATTGTTGCCTTTAGCCGATTTAGATGATAAAGGGTTGTTAGATGCTAAAGCACCACGTAGAGATTTTCTTAAATATCTTGGTTTTAGCACTGCAGCAGCAGCCGTTGCAGCTAGTTGTGAAATGCCAGTCCGTAAATCTGTGCCTTATTTACAAAGACCCGACAATGTAATTCCAGGTGTTGCTAATTACTATGCATCTACTTATATAAATGGTGGTGATGCTATACCAGTAATTGTTAAACAAAGAGATGGCAGACCTATTAAAATTGAAGGGAACGATTTAAGCAAATTAACTAATGGTGGCACAAGTGCACAAGCCCAAGCATCTGTCTTAGATTTATATGATACTACCCGTTTGCGTTTTCCAATGCAAAAAGATGGTGCAGCCTTTAAAGAAGTAACCACTTTTGATGCATTTGATAAAATAGTTAGCGGAGCAGTTGCAGGTAAAGCGGTGGCATTACTTACTTCTACAATAAACTCACCATCTACCCAACAAGTTATAAACGAATTTTTAGCAAAATACCCTGGCAGTCGTCATGTACAATACGATGCTATTAGTTATAGTGGAATGATTTTGGCCAATGAGGCTTGTTATGGTAAAAAAAGTATTCCAGGTTATCAATTCGAAAATGCAAAAGTAATTGTAAGCCTTGCTGCAGATTTTTTAGGCACATGGCTAAGCCCTGTTGAATTTAGCAATCAGTATTCAAAAAACAGAAAAGTTGTAGGCGATAAACCAGCATTAAGCAAACACATACAGTTTGAAAGTATGATGAGCTTAACAGGTAGTAATGCTGATGATCGCTATATGCACAAACCATCCGAAACTGGTACTGTTGCCTTAGCATTATTGGCAGCACTTGGCGGAAGCGTTACAGCCCCTTCAATTGCCGATGCAAAATTAGCGGCTGGTATTAAAGCAACCGCCGAAGCATTAAAAGCTAATGCCGGAGCAGGTTTGGTAGTATGTGGTAGCAACGATGTAAACATACAAATAATTGTAAACGCAATAAATGAAGCTATTGGTGCAAATGGTAAAACCATTAATTGGGTCCATACTTCCAACTATCGTAAAGGTGTAGATGGAGATATGAATACGTTGGTAAACGATATGAATAGCGGTACCATTAGTGCTGTAATTATTTATGGTGTAAACCCTGCATATAGTTATACCGATAGCAAAAAATTTGCCGATGGTTTAAAAAAAGTAATTGGCATTAGCTGTAATGGCACAATGGATGAAACAACAGAATTGTGTAAATACGCAGTTCCATCTCATCATTGGTTAGAAAGTTTTGGAGATGCAGAACCTAAGGCAGGTTATTACTCAATGATTCAACCAACCATTAACCCGTTATTTAAAACTAGAGCATTTGAAACAACTCTATTAAAATGGAGTGGAAGTACAATTGCCGATTACGAAGCTTTTTTCAAAATTTTTTGGACAACTAAATTAGGAAGTGCAAATGCTTATAGCAAAGCATTGCAAGATGGGGTATCGGAACCTGTAGCACCACTTGTTGGAATGGTTGCATTTAGTGGTGGTAAAGTTGCCGATGCAGCATCAAAAATAGCAGGTGTAAAAGGCGGAGCAAATGAGATAGTTTTATACCAAAAAATAAGTATGGGTAATGGTAGCCAAGCAAACAACCCTTGGTTGCAAGAATTACCAGACCCTATTAGTAAAGTAACCTGGGATAACTATGCAATGATGGGTACCGAAATGTACAAAACAATGTATGGTAAAGATGTATTGAAAGATAAAGGAGCTAGCGATGCTTACGAAGTACATCCAGAAAAACAAGTTGTAAAAATTACAGCAAATGGCAAAAGCCTAGAATTGCCTGTATTATTAATTCCAGGTATTCAAAAAAATACCATTGCAGTTGCATTGGGTTATGGTAGAGGAACTGTAGGAGCAGATAAAAAAGCGGCTACAGAAAACATTGGTAGAGCTGCTTATGGTGCAGGTAAAAACGCTTACCCACTAACAGGTTTTGATGGTATAACGGTACAATATAGTGGCGATGTTAAAATAGAAACCACAAATGCTATGTATCCATTAGCACAAACACAAGTACATGGATATACCGAAAGTCGCCCCGTTATTTACGAAACTAATTTAAAGAGTTTTATAGCTGACCCTGGTCATATACTACACGAAATTGAACATGAAAGATTATTAACTACAGCAAATGGTAGCGAAGATTTTGTGAAAGATGCAACCATGTACCCCAATTTTGAAAAGCCAGGCATTAAGTGGGGAATGGCAATTGACTTAAATACATGTACAGGTTGTAGCGCTTGTGTTGTGGCTTGTAGTGCAGAAAATAATGTAAGTGTAGTAGGTAAAATACAAGTACAAAGGGCACACGAAATGCATTGGTTACGTATTGATAGATACTTTACGGGAGATTTGGAAAATCCAGATGTAGTTTTTCAACCCATGCTTTGCCAACATTGCGATAACGCCCCTTGCGAAAATGTTTGCCCAGTTGTAGCCACTAACCATAGTAGTGAGGGTTTAAACCAAATGACGTATAACCGTTGTATTGGTACAAGATATTGTGCAAATAACTGTCCGTATAAAGTTCGTCGTTTTAACTGGTTAGATTATACTGGAGCAGATAGCTTCAAGGATAATCAAAAACCATTGTTAGGAAAAGATATGGATGAAGTGGTTATGCAAATGAACGAAGATTTAACAAGAATGGTGTTAAACCCAGATGTTACAGTACGTAGCCGTGGGGTTATTGAAAAATGTAGTTTTTGTGTACAGCGTTTACAAGAAAGCAAGTTAGAAGCTAAAAAGCAGCAAGCGCCTACAATGGTTCGTAATGTAAAAACGGCTTGTATGCAAGCTTGCCCTACAAATGCAATTAGCTTTGGAAATATTAATGATAAAGAAAGCGATGTAGCAAAAGCAAGAGGCGATAAGCATAGAAATTTTTATGTTTTAGAGCAACTACACGTTTTACCAAACGTTAGTTACTTAGCTAAAGTAAGAAATACAGATAGGCATATTGGTTTAGAAGAAGAAGGAAAACATGAGGTTGATGCAAAGCATGAAGAAGGAAAAGCGGAAGAGAAAAAAGCGGAAGCGGCACATTAACCTCACCCCAACCCTTATCCAAAGGAGGGGTAAAAGAAAGACTGAATAGGATATTGATATGAAGATAAATTGGAGAGATTGCGTTAGTTGTTGAATAAAGAGATAAAGTAAAAGAGTGGTTATTATTTTCTTTTTACAAAAAAGAAAACACAACAAAGCAAGCTTGCCAATGAAGTTGAATAAAGAAATACCGTTGGGACAAAAAGGAATTTAATATTAATAAAATAATTAGCAAGATTAGCTCATTAGCAAATTAGCACATTACTCAATATGTCATTACTAAAATACGAATCGCAACAAAGGGAACCGTTGGTAGATGGTAACAAAGATTATCACCAAGTAACGGAAGATATTGTACGTCCAATAGAAATGAAACCAAGCCGCCTTTGGTACATTGGTTTTGGTATTAGTGTAGCATTATTGCTATTTGGTGTGTACAGCATTTACAGAGAAGTTACCTACGGTATTGGTCAGTGGAACTTAAACAAAACCATTGGATGGGGTTGGGATATTACCAACTTTGTATGGTGGGTAGGTATTGGTCATGCTGGTACGTTAATTTCGGCTATTTTATTATTATTTAGGCAAGGTTGGAGAACAGGTGTAAACAGAGCAGCAGAGGCGATGACGATTTTTGCGGTAATGTGTGCAGGCCAGTTTCCAATTTGGCATATGGGTAGAGTTTGGATGGCATTTTTTGTATTGCCTTACCCAAATACAAGAGGTCCATTGTGGGTGAACTTTAACTCACCATTGTTGTGGGATGTATTTGCAATTTCAACATATTTTACAGTTTCGTTATTATTTTGGTATAGTGGTTTATTACCCGATTTTGCCACGGTAAGAGATAGAGCAAAAACCAAATTTAGAAAAATGATGTACGGTGTTGCAGCCTTTGGTTGGAGCGGTAGTACAAAACACTGGCAAAGGCACGAAAGTTTATCTTTAGTATTAGCAGGTTTATCAACACCATTAGTACTTTCTGTACATACTATTGTATCGTTCGACTTTGCAACTTCGGTAGTTCCAGGATGGCATACCACCATCTTCCCTCCATACTTTGTGGCTGGGGCAATTTTTAGTGGGTTTGCAATGGTGCAAACGTTGATGATTGTAGTACGTAAAGTATTAAACTTACAAGATTATATTACCATTGGGCATATTGAGGCCATGAATAAAGTAATTGTACTTACAGGTAGTATTGTAGGGTGTGCTTACTTAACCGAATTGTTTATTGCTTGGTATGGTCAAAATACTTACGAAATGTGGGCTTTCTTTGAAAACAGAGGAAACTTATTTAGCCCTTATGGCTGGAGTTATTATTTAATGATGTTCTGTAATGTAGTATCGCCACAATTATTTTGGAGCAGAAAGTTAAGAAGAAATATTACGGTTACTTTCTTTATGAGTATTATTGTAAATATTGGTATGTGGTTTGAGCGTTTTGTAATTATTGTAACATCTGTTTATAGAGACTTTTTGCCAAGTAGCTGGAGTACATACTATAGTCCATCAATTTGGGAAATAGGTTTCTACTTAGGTACGTTTGGCTTATTCTTTACCTGCTTCTTCTTATTTGGTAAATACTTTCCTACTATTGCTATTGCCGAAATTAAATCGGTCTTAAAAACAAGTGGCGAAAACTATAAAGCTAAAATGACGGATATAGAAAAAGCGGATGCTGAGAAGTTTTATGTAGAAGAAGTGGAACATGCACATTAATAAAATATGATGATGTGATAATTAGCTAATGTGCTAATGAAGCATAAATGAATACAAATTGTTCAACAGAATTAATGGGCGAAAGAAATGGTGGAGGTTGGATAGTTTTAATTTTTTAATTTTTAATTCTTAATTTTTTAAGATGGCTGGAGGACAAAAAAAATTCGTTGTAGGATGCTTTGATGATGAGGCAGTATTATTTCCTGCGGTGAAAAAGGTACGTAAAGCTGGGTATAAAATCCATGATGTTTATACACCTTTTCCTGTACATGGATTAGATCATGCAATGGGGTTAAGAGAAACAAGTATACACACAGCAGGCTTTATTTATGCTATTATAGGCACTACAACCGCTGTAAGCTTTATTAGCTGGGTATTTACAAAAGATTGGCCATTAAATATTGGCGGTAAACCTCATTTTGCTTTACCAGCCTGGATACCTATTACTTTTGAGTTAACGGTGTTATTTGCCGCTGTAGGAATGGTACTTACGTTTTGCTACTTATGTAACTTGGCTCCGTTTGTAAAAAAGCATGTTTTCCATACAAGAGCTACCGACGATTTATTTGTAATGGCTATTGAGTGTACCGATAAAACGAATGAAGCTGAAGTACAATCATTTTTAGACAACGCAGGTGCAAAAGAAATAAACATACAAGTAGCGGAAACAGGCTGGTGGATAGGAAGATACGATAGAGAACAAAAATTGTACAAAGAAGAGACAGGTTATTAATTGAAAATTGAAAATTGAAAATTGAAAATGAATAAAATTATCAATATAGGTTTAACTCTTTTAGCGGTTATTACAATTAGTAGCTGTGGTAGTAAAAAAGAGCCAGGCAGAATATACATGCCAGATATGACTTATAGCAGAGCCTATGAAACTTATAGCCAGTTAGATACTACCAATTTTTCTTTAAGTAAAGAAGATGCAGAAAAAAGACGCAATGCTTTTTTTAATGCGTCGCCAGTTTCAGGCACTATAAAACGTGGCGAATTATTTTTAATAGACGATACCGATGATTCAACCGGATATGCAAAAAGTGCAGCTCATATAAACCCAGTTACTTCTTTTACAAAGGATGAATTAGCAGAAGCAGGAAGATTGTATAATATTAATTGCGGTGTTTGCCATGGCGAAAAAGGTGCTGGTAACGGACCAATTGCAGGAAAAATTGGTGCAGTAGCAAACCTTACCCAACCCGATTATGTTAAAATGACGGATGGTACAATGTTTCATTCTTTAACATATGGTAAAAATAATATGGGTAGTTATGCATCTCAATTAGATAGAAAAGAGCGGTGGATGATTATTAATTATGTACGAACATTACAACCAAAAGCAACACCTGCAAAAGCAGATAGTGTTTCGGTAGCAAAAACAAAATAAGTAATTCAATAAAAATAATTTAAATGGCTTCTACATTCGAATTACCAGGCAGTTATAAAAAATGGACACTGGGTTTAATTATTGCAGGTGCATTAGCAATTGCATGGGGTTTAATTATGTATCACCCATTCACACCTGTAGTGCATGGTGCAGGGCATGATGCTCATGCAAGTGTAAACAGCACTCGTTTTTGGGCAGTATTATTACAAAATAGTGTGTTTTGGTTATTGGTAGTTAATGCTAGTATGTTTTTTTTATGTGTTACCACAATGGCAATGGGTGGTTGGCAGGTGGCTTTGCGTAGAGTGCCAGAAGCTATAAGTAGTGTAGTACCCATTTTAGGAATTATTGCTTTTGTAGTATTAGTAGCTATTATAATGGGTCATCGTACCGATATATATCATTGGTTAGATAATGATTTGTACAAACCAGGAACATCTACATTTGATAAAATATTAAATGGTAAAAAAGGCTTTTTAAATCCTGCATTCTTTTTAATCGTTTCTGGCGTAGCCATTTTCTTGTGGTGGATTTTGGGTAGAAAAATGCGTAGTATGAGTTTGGAAAGTGATAAAAGTGGTCCAATGGATTACGAAACTGGTAAAGCTTGGATTTGGAAAAATACGGTTTGGGCTTCTTTATTTACTGTAACATTCGGTTTAACCGTAGCCTCTACCATTCCTTGGTTGTGGCTAATGAGTATCGACCCCCATTGGTATAGCACCATGTATAGCTGGTACACTTTTGCAAGTACATTTGTAAGTGGTATGAGTTTGATTGCCATATTTGTTATTTGGCTAAAAAATAGAGGTCAGTTAGAATATGTAACCGAAGAGCATTTGCATGATGTGGGGAAGTTTATGTTTGCCTTCTCTGTTTTTTGGACGTACTTATGGTTCTCTCAATACATGTTGATTTGGTATAGTAATCAACCAGAGGAAACAAAATATTTTGTAGAAAGAATTGGTACGGCAGAAAAAAGTGGACCTTATCATGGGGTATTCTTTTTAAATCTGGTGTTGAATTTTTTATGCCCGTTACTAATATTAATGAAACGTGGTGTAAAACGTAACTGGACTTTAGTTACCTTGATGGCTATATTAATAATATTTGGGCATTGGATAGATTTTTATCAAATGATTATGCCAGGTACATTACATGAACATGCCGAAATGAATTTATTTGAATTTGGTGTACCATGTTTGTTTATTGGAATTATTATGTGGGGTGTGGGTAGATATTTAATTGCAAATCCTTTAACAGCAAAAAATCATCCTTTCCTTAAAGAGAGTATGATACATCATACTTAATCCCTACTCCTTATAAAGGAAACCGGTTTATACAGGTGTAGCTTTTTATATGCTGAGTAACGAATAATAAATATTGAAAAGTCCTTTTCCTCATTAGGGTAGATAAGCCCCTTTAAAGGTTTTGGATGGCTTAAATAAATTTTATATGAAAGAGTTTTTATTAGTACTGTTAGTTGTGTTAGTGTTTGTTGTTATTTTTCAAATAGCAAAAGCAAGTGAGTACGTAAGCGTATTAAAAGGCGAAGATAAAACCCGTAAGCAAAATAATAAAATAAACGCATTTTTGCTTTTAGGTTTTGTAGTATTTGGTTTAATTGGTGCATGGTATTGTAATGAATTGTACTACGGTAAAACATTGTTTGTACAAGGCTCTGCATCTATTGAGGGAGAAGAGCTAGATAGAATGTTTATGATAACAACAGCAGTAACAGGTATTGTATTTGTAATTACACAGGTATTGTTATTTTGGTTTGCATTTAGATATCAAGAAAAAGATGGTAAAAAAGCATATTACTTTCCCCACAATAATAAATTAGAATTGCTTTGGACTGGCGTACCTGCTATTGTGTTATGTGTATTAGTAGTGTTTGGTTTAAAAGCTTGGTTAAAAATTACTGGAGATGCTCCAAAAAATTCTATTGTAGTAGAAGTGACAGGGCATCAATTTCAATGGGAGTTTAGATACCCGGGCAGCGATAAAGTTTTAGGTGCAAAAAACTATAAACTAACAACAGGTATAAATAGTCTTGGTGTTGATTTTAACGATAAAGCAAGTTTAGATGATATACATGTATCAGCCACAATGCATATACCAGTAGGGGTACCGTGTAAAATGGTTATTAATGCACAAGATGTAATACATGATGTTGGTTTACCGCATTTCCGTTTAAAAATGGATGCTGTGCCAGGTATACCAACTACGCAATGGTTTACACCAAAATGGACTACAGAAGAAATGAAGAAAAGAACGGGTAATCCAAATTTTGTGTACGAAATTAGCTGCGATCAAATTTGTGGAGCTGGGCATTTTAGTATGAGAGGGGTTATTGTGGTAGAAACTATGGAGGAGTATAATAAATGGCTTGGTACTCAAAAATCTGAGTATTATACCATATACAAAGATAAAGACCCAGAAAGTAAAATCTTATCAGACTCGTTAGCAAATAAAAATATAACATCACAATTATTACCAACAAAAAAATAAAATATTTTTTAAGAAATTCAATATAACAAAATGAGTAACGTAGCCACAGTACAATTAACAGAAGTTCAAATTGGGCATGATACACATCATGAGCATCATCATCATGAAACGTTTATAAGTAAATACGTTTTTAGCCAAGATCATAAAATGATTGCCAAGCAATTTTTAATTACCGGTATGATATGGGCTATTATTGGTGGATTATTTTCAGTAATATTTCGTTTGCAATTGGGTTATCCGGAGCAAACTTTTCCAATACTGGAAGATTTTTTAGGTCATTGGGCAAAAGGTGGTAAACTACAACCACAATTTTATTATGCATTGGTAACTATGCATGGTACTATATTGGTATTCTTTGTATTAACAGCAGGCTTGAGTGGAACTTTTGCAAATTTTTTAATTCCATTGCAAATTGGTGCAAGAGATATGGCATCGCCTTTATTAAATATGCTTAGCTATTGGTTTTTCTTTTTGGCTAGTGTAATAATGTTTAGCTCTTTATTTGTGCAAACTGGTCCTGCAAGCGGTGGGTGGACTGTTTATCCTCCATTAAGTGCTTTGGGTGATGCAAGCAGTGGAAGTAAAATAGGAATGGATTTGTGGCTAGTAAGTATGGCAATGTTTATAGTGTCTTCTTTACTAGGTGGCTTAAATTATATTACTACCATACTTAACATGCGTACTAAGGGTATGAGTATGACAAGAATGCCATTAACTATTTGGGCATTATTCTTTACCGCTGTGTTGGGTGTTTTAAGTTTTCCTGTATTATTAAGTGGGGCTATTTTATTATTGTTTGATAGAAATTTAGGTACAAGTTTTTTCTTAAGTGATATATATGTTGCAGGCAAAATTTTACCAAACGAGGGCGGTAGTGCTATATTATTCCAACATTTATTTTGGTTTTTAGGTCATCCAGAAGTATATATTATTTTATTACCAGCAATGGGAATGAGCTCGGAAATATTATCTGTAAATAGCCGTAAGCCAATATTTGGTTATATGGCAATGGTTGCATCATTATTTGCTATTGCTATACTAGCTTTTTTGGTTTGGGCTCATCATATGTTTGTAACAGGGCTAAATCCTTTTTTAGGAGCATTCTTCGTACTATTAACATTGCTTATTGCTGTGCCAAGTGCTATTAAAGTGTTTAATTGGCTTACCACATTGTGGCGTGGAAATATTCGCTTTACGCCAGCTATGTTATTTGCCATTGGTTTTGTAAGTTTATTTATTAGTGGTGGTTTAACAGGTATTTTCTTAGGAAACTCTGCTTTAGACTTACACTTGCATGATACCTATTTTGTAGTAGCTCACTTTCACATTGTAATGGGTGTAGCTTCGTTTTTTGGAATGTTTGCCGGTGTGTATCACTGGTTTCCAAAAATGTTTGGTAGATATTTAAATAACACAATGGCATATATCCACTTTTGGATAACTATAGTTGGGGCTTACTTAATTTTTTGGCCAATGCATTACGAAGGTTTAGCAGGCATGCCTCGTCGTTATTATGATTTTAGTAATTGGGAGTCGTTTAAAATGTTTGGTGGTTTAAATGAGTTTATAAGCTTTGTATCATTATTAGTTTTTTGTGCACAATTATTATTTGTGTTCAACTTTTTCTATAGCATTTTTAAAGGCAGAAAAGTTACTACACTAAACCCTTGGGGTAGTAATACATTAGAGTGGACTACACCAATTAATCCAGGGCATGGCAATTGGCCTGGCGAAATACCAGAAGTGTATAGAGGTGCTTATGATTATGCAAAAGATGGTAAAGAATTCATACCACAAAATGTACCAGTGGGTGACGATGAAACGAGTGGACATTAATACAATTAGCTAATTTGATAATATGCTAATAGTTGATTAAAGATTTTAGTAAAATGTTGAGGGCTATTAACCATTAACGAATAACCATCAACATGCAACAACAAGAAGATATCAACATAAAAAACTCAGCATCGTTTGGGTTGGTAAGTAAAGTGAAAGATTATTTTCAGTTAATAAAATTCACTTTAAGCTTTATGGTGGTGTTTAGTACAGTAGTAAGCTACTTGTTGGCACCTAATGTGCAGTTTGATTTACTACAAGTTCTTTTACTTTTTATTGGCGGAATGCTAATAACTGGAAGTGCAAATACCATTAATCAAATTTTGGAAAAAAATACCGATGCACTAATGAAACGCACTGCTACTAGACCATTACCTAGCGGTAGAATGACGGTAACTGAAGCAAGTGTTTTTGCTATTGCTTCAGGAGCTTTAGGCGTTTTTATTATGTGGTGGTTTTTTAATCTC
>JANNWD010000538.1:0-1662 GCA_031408315.1 Bacteroidota bacterium | reverse complement strand
TACAACAATTGGCATTAGTTAATATTTTACACTGGTTTAAACGCGTTTAAAATTGATTTAAACCGGCTTTAAACAATTAATGGCATAATACAATTCGTAAGAATCATAAGATTCGTAATATTCATAACAAACTCATTGTTTTCATTTTCATTGATTTGAGATAAATGTATTATTTGTAATAATCATAATATTCGTAATAAATCATGGGTATTTTCTTTGCTAGAAAGTAAACTAGATCGTTTTGGAAAATGAAAACCCGCATAAACAGGGACTACTGTTGGTAGTTTCAGTTACTCGTCGGAAGGTTAGTATTCAAATTAGTAACCAAAAACGAGTAAAACATGAAAATTCATCTCAGAAAACGCATCGGTAGATTATCAGAAGCAAGTTTAAAGAAAGGAAAGAAACAAATGTCTAGTCTTTATTTAGCTTACACGCCTCACACAGGCAGTAAAGTTCAATATGAATGGCTTAATCTACAGGTATTTGAATCTCCAAAGGTAAATATTGAAAAGGATCACAACAAAGAGACAATGCAGCTAGCAGAATCAATCAGAGCAAAACGATTACTGGATGCTCAAACAACAAGTCATGGTTTTGTAGGTAGTGTAAAAGGGAAAATTGATTTCCTAGATTATTTTAAAAAATTGGCAGATAAAAGAAGAGAAGAATCAGAAGGTAACTACGGTAACTGGCAGAGCGTTTACGAACATTTAAAAACATATTGTAAGACTAGGGAGTATACACTCGATCAGATAGATGATATTTTCATTGAAGGTTTCAAACAATATTTACAAGGAAACATAAGTAGACGAGGAATTGGAAAGATTGGTCCGAATTCAGCTTTATCCTATTATAATAAATTTAGAGCCGCAATGAGAGAAGCATATATGAATAAGATGATCAAGCAAAACCCTTGTAGTAGCGTAAAAGGATTAAAAGGAGGAGATACCCACAGGCAATACTTGACATTGGAAGAATTACAGAAAATGGTAGCAACACCATCTGAAAATCCATTAATGCGAAAAGCATTCTTATTTAGTGCATTGACTGGTCTGAGATGGAGTGATGTAAAAGCAATGACTTGGGGTAAGATTCGACATACTGAAGGAGCAGGATGGAGTTTGGAGTATACACAGAAGAAAACAAAGGGTGCAGAAATATTGCCTATATCAGATCAAGCAGTAAATATTTTAGGTGACAGAGGATCTGATGAGGATCAAATTTTCAAAAATCTGACTTACCATACTCATATGAATGATCAGTTACAAAAATGGGTAACGGATGCTGGTATCGGTAAGAAAATCACATTTCACTGCGCTAGACACACTTTTGCAACTTTACAGCTATCAATGGATACTGATATTTATACAGTGAGTAAGCTGTTAGGTCATAAGCATCTTAAAACAACTGAAATTTATGCTAAGGTGATAGATAAAAAGAAGATAGATGCGGCGAGTCGAATTCCGTCTTTATTTTGTTAAAGAATCCACTTTAATAATTGGTATAAAATCAAAGAATGATGTAAATTTCAGCTTAAAAGAATGTAGGATGGCTAAAACTAAATCCAAGAAAAAAGTAACTGAAACAGATTCAGAGAGTTTTGGTGAGGAACTTACAAAAACGATTGATGATATTTATGTAGAAGAAATTACATCAGGG
>JANNWD010000537.1:0-5826 GCA_031408315.1 Bacteroidota bacterium | reverse complement strand
AATATAATTAGGCAAGAATTTGCGGATAGAAAATAAAAATTGTGATTAGTAGAATCAATGCCTCAGTTTTTGCTGGGGCATTTTTTATTTTACCTCAAACCACACTTTTGTTTCATCATCCCAATCGCCATTATAATTTATGGTTAGCTCCTCTCCTGCTTCAATATCTGTAACAGTTTTTATTAAAATACAATCTTCCTCATAATCCATCATATAAGTACAATTGCTTTTATAACTGTGGTTATAAAGGGGCACATAACCCAATGCCATGCAGTATTTTTCTTTGTCTGCCCCCCATTCAAAAATATAATCGTGTAATAAAGTTTTATCTAAATATTCTCTATCTTTTTTAGGCATTATTAGTACAGGGGCAATTTCTATTAATGTATTTTTTGCAATAAAACTATTGGTAAAAATGCCACGGCCTTTTTGTTTAGTTGTATCAATAAATAAGCATTCGTTTAACATGGCTTTTAATTTGTAAATTGCAGTTGACTACAATATTAAATAATGTCGGCGGAAATAGAGCAAATATCATTACAAAAACAATTTGAGGAAGTAATTTCATCAGAGGATAAATTGCAGATTCAAGAATTTTTAAATCACCAAAATATTAGTGATGTAGCGGAAATTATATACGATAATCAAGATTATGAAAGTCAAATAATTGCCCACTTATCTTTACACAGGGCAACAAGTGTGTTTAAAATTTTAGACACATCTACCCAAAAAAGAATAATAAAAGATTTACCTGCATTTAAAACTACCGAATTATTAAATGAATTACCGGTAGATGACCGTGTAGCTTTTTTAGAAGAGCTTCCAACAAGCATTGTAAGAGATTTAATTAAAACTCTTGGAGTAGAAGAAAGAAAGGAAACATTAGAAGTATTGGGTTATCCAGAAAATAGTGTAGGCCGTATAATGACACCAGATTATGTTTATGTATATGAATATAATACAGTAAGTGAGGTGTTAGATATTGTAAGAAAATTTGGCAAAAGCAGCGAAACCATTGACGTAATATACGTAATAAATGAAAACGATGAGCTACTTGATGATATACGCATTAAAGAAATTATACTTGCTGCCCCTACAAAAAAAGTAAACGAAATTATGGATGGCCGGTTTATTGCACTAAACGTAACCGACGACCAAGAAATAGCAAGTGAAGTGTTTAAAATGAATAATAGAGTGGCTTTACCCGTAACAGATAACAACAATATTTTATTAGGCATAGTTACTATTGATGATATACTTTGGATAGCCGAAGAGGAATACTCGGAGGATATACAAAAAATTGGTGGTACCGAAGCATTGGATGAACCTTATACCGAAATGCCCTTATTTAAACTGTATAAGAAAAGAGTTATTTGGTTGATCATTTTATTTTTTGGTGAGTTAATTACTATTGGTGCTATGCAGCAGTTTCAAGATGAAATTGCAAAAGTGGTTTTATTGGCAACATTTATTCCATTAATTATTTCGAGTGGAGGAAATAGCGGCTCACAAGCATCTACCTTAATTATACAAGCCATGGCATTGGGTGAGGTTACCATTGCCGATTGGTGGAAAATTATACGAAGAGAAATTTTTAGCGGTTTATTATTAGGCGGAACCTTAGCCTTAATAGGTTTTGGTGTAATTACTACTTGGCATTTATTTTTACCGCAAACATTTGGTGAAAATTATTTTAGAATAGCACTTACCATAAGCGTATCTGTATTGGGAGTTGTACTTTGGGGTACATTAGTAGGCTCTACATTACCTTTATTGTTAAAACGCTTAGGTGCCGATCCTGCGGCATCCTCTACCCCATTTGTGGCTACCTTGGTAGATGTTACTGGACTGTTGATTTACTTTAGTATGGCATTTTTATTTTTGAAGGGGGTGCTGTTGTGATGTGTGATGTTGTGACTTTTTTAGTAATGAAATTTGCAGGCAATAATTTTGACACATTCATTTGTTACTCTATAAACAAGCCTATGTTCATCATTTATTCGTCTGCTCCAATACCCCTTTAAATCATGCTTTAAGGCTTCAGGCTTTCCAGTTCCTTCAAAAGGTATTCTAGCTACTTCTAAAATTAATTTTTGTAACCGCTTGAATAAATTTTTATCTAATGATTGCCATTGATTGTATTGTTCAAATGCAATTGGAGTAAATTGAATATCTAGCATTTATTTTAAATTGGCTAAAACAGATTGACCTTTTTTATCTTGTTCAATAGATTTTATAAGCATTTCTTTATTGGCAGAATTTCCCAATAAATATGCGGTTTCATCATCTTCTACCTCTATAGTAAGTTTGATGGGCTTTGATTTAAACGCCGTTTTTATTGCCTCAATAACATCGGTAGTAATTTCTTGGGCAGATGTTAAATGATATGTAGTGTACATAAATTTAATTTAAAAAAATATTCTTATATGTAAAGTTAGTAATTTTTGAATACAAGTAAAGATGCAATAATCATCTCATCGGAATAATATTTTCTACACATTCCAATCTTACTTACAAACCAGTTACACCGTATCGCTTATGACAAAATTTTACCTTCCTCCTTTTATACACCACCTTAAAAATATTATCAAACTCATTATCTCCTAAGTTTTGAACTTCATAGCTACTCACCCCCAATCGCCTAATTAGCTTTGGTACAGTATTACTATGCCCTACTACTAAAATGGTTTTCCCTTCATCTCCATTGGCCTTAATTTTGGCTACTAAATCGTTGCCGATGGTATCAGCTTCGTAGATCACTGTAGTTAAGTTAAATGTTATTTTTAAACTATCTGCCGTTTGATTAGTTCTTTTATATTTTGTGCTATAAATTTTTGAAACCCCTTCTGTATGAAGATAAATCAATAAATCCTTAGCTCTTTTAAAACCAGCTTGTGTTAAAGATGGATTGTTCCCTGTATCTTTTTCGGCATGGCGTACTAGGTAAATGGTAGTGCCTGCTTTAAAAATGGGCTTTTGGGCTACCGTATTTAGGGTAAATAAAACAAGAAGAGTAAATAAAGTAATGGAACGCTTTATTGCTATTTTTATCATTTTCATATAGCAAAATAATGAATACTTTTTAATTGCAACTAAACGTTAGTATTGTACACCTTAAATTGGCTACAAAATCATTAAATTGCAGCGTTTAAAAGTAGCCTATACGCTACAGTAAAAGTTGAATATAGTTAATACAATACAAGTGAGTGACACAACCGAAGTTTGGCTTTGCATTTTGCTTGTCCCAAAAAAATAAAAATTATGTGTGGAATAGTTGGTTATACAGGGCACAGAGAGGCTTATCCGATAGTTATTACTGGTTTAAAACGTTTGGAGTACCGTGGCTACGATAGTACTGGTGTGGCTCTTTTAAACAATGGCTTAAAAGTGTATAAAAAGAAAGGCAGAGTGGCCGATTTGGAAGAAGCTATCATTGGGAAAGATTTACATGCACATATTGGCATTGGACATACTCGTTGGGCTACACATGGTGAGCCTAGCGATAGAAATGCTCATCCTCACCAAAGCAAGAGTGGAAAACTGGCCATGATACATAATGGTATTATTGAAAATTATGCTCAAATAAAAAAGGAGTTGGCAAATAAGGGTTACGAATTTACTAGTGATACGGATACTGAAGTTCTCCTAAATTTTATTGAAGACATTAGAGAAAATAACGAATGTAATTTAGAGGAAGCCGTAAGGGTTGCATTGAAAAGAGTTACTGGTGCTTATTGCATTTTATTGATTGATGAAGATGATCCTGAAACGATTATTGCGGCAAGAAAAGGCAGTCCTTTGGTGATTGGTGTTGGTAAAGGAGAGCATTTTTTGGGTAGCGATGCTAGCCCAATGTTGGAATACACAAAAGAAGTGGTTTATGTAAACGATTACGAATTAGCTATTGTAAAACCCAATGAATTAATTCTTAAAAATTTAGGTAACGAAAAAATTACTCCGTTTATAACTAAGCTAGATATGGAATTGGCGGCTATTGAAAAAGGTGGCTACGAACATTTTATGCTTAAAGAAATTTTTGAACAACCTAGCACAATACAAGATTGCTTACGTGGACGTTTAGACGCTACAGCTGGTACAATTACCATGGCTGGTGTTGAAGATAATATAGAGCAATTAAAAAATGCTAACCGCATAATGATTGTGGCTTGTGGTACAAGCTGGCATGCAGGTTTGGTGGCAGAGTATGTTATTGAAGAATTATGTAGAATACCTGTGGAGGTTGAATACGCTAGTGAATTTAGATACCGTAACCCAATTGTAAATAAAGGCGATGTAATTATTGCTATTAGTCAAAGTGGCGAAACAGCAGATACATTAGTTGCACTAGAAAGAGCAAAAGAACAAGGTGCTTTTATTTTTGGTGTGGTTAATGCGGTGGGTTCAAGTATTGCCAGGTTGAGCCATGCTGGTGCATACACACATAGTGGCCCAGAAATTGGTGTGGCTAGCACAAAAGCATTTACGGGGCAGCTTGCAGTGTTAAATATGATGGCGTTAAAAATTGCAAAAGCTAAAGGCACTATAACAGATGAATATTATATGCAATTGTTACAAGAATTACAAGATGTCCCTGAAAAAGTAGAAGCAATTTTAAAAAATGCTGATGAGCTAAAAGTAATTGCGGCTAAATATAAAGATGCAAGAGATTTTTTATTTTTAGGTAGAGGATATAATTTTCCTATTGCTTTGGAAGGAGCATTAAAGCTTAAAGAAATAAGTTACATACATGCCGAGGGTTACCCTGCTGCCGAAATGAAGCATGGCCCAATTGCATTGGTTGATGAAAATTTACCTGTTGTGTTTATTGCTACAAAAGATAGCTACCACGAAAAAATTATTAGTAATATGCAAGAAATAAAAGCTCGTAAAGGGCAGGTTATTTCTATTATTACAGATGGTGATGACGTAAGCCCAACTTTAAGCAACGATACTTTTAGCATACCAACAGCCGATGAAATTATTGCACCTATTTTAAGTGTAGTTCCTTTACAGCTTTTATCGTATTATGTAGGTACATTAAAAGGTGTTGATGTAGATAAGCCTAGGAATTTGGCAAAGAGTGTAACGGTAGAATAAAACCCCCTCCGCCCCTAAAGGGGGGAACTTAGTCTCTAAATATCAAAACTCTTTGCTATTTTGCAACTACTTAATAATTAAAAATTCTTAAAAGCCCCTTTAGGGGTTCGGGGTATATGAATATCATCCAAAAACATCCAGTAAATAACTTAGGCTATAACTTTATTGCACCACAATTTATTCCTAAAGGAAAAGATGAATACCATTTGCGTAATAAACAAAATACGAGTGGTATAAAATACAGAAAACTTACCGCTTTAGAAATAGAAGTATTGGTACGTAACCGCAACGCAAGTGATGATTGGAATAATATTTTAGTGGCCTCTCCTTTTAATGCCGAATTAATAAAAAATTGCAAATTTTATGGCTTAGTTCGTATTGGTATTTTAGAATCGTTTTATTTAGAGTTTCATAATTTACGTATGCCTATTGGCTTGTATAATAGCACTATAATTAGTTGCGATTTTGGCAATAATGTATGTATAGATCATGTTGATTATTTAAGCCATTACATAGTTGGTAACGATGTAATGATAGCTAATGTAAATGAATTGGCTTGTACCGATAATAGCAAATTTGGAAACGGAATTGTACAAGATGGTGAAGATGAGAAAATAAGAACTTGGATGGAGTTGTGCAATGAAAATGGTGGACGTAAAGTAATACCGTTTAATGGTATGTTGGTTGGTGATGCTTATATGTGGAGTAAGTATAGAGATAACGAAGCCT
>JANNWD010000536.1:0-13299 GCA_031408315.1 Bacteroidota bacterium | reverse complement strand
GGAAAAATAAGTTGCAGCAAGCCAGTTTTATATAACAAATCAAAACCTATAGAAGGCTTAGGGCTTAATAAAATTTTATTGAGTTCATCTGCAATTCTTTCTTTACTAATAATTTTTATTCGCTCTGCATTTTTAGCAATAGCAGCATACGTATTTTCTTCAATTACAAATTGTAGTTGGGTTGCAAAACGAATTGCCCTCATCATACGTAAGGGGTCATCACTAAAAGTAATACCCGGGTCAAGCGGTGTTTTAATAATATTATTTTCAATATCGGCTATGCCACCAAATGGATCAACTAAGCTACCATAATCTTCATCATTTAAACTAATAGCCAAGGCATTTATGGTAAAATCTCTTCTATTTTGGTCATCTTCAATAGTGCCATTTTCTACCGCAGGTTTACGGCTGCTAAAATCGTAGCTTTCTTTACGGGCTCCTACAAATTCTAGAACCTCACCCCAACCCCTCTCCAAAGGAGAGGGAAAAGACGTAGAAGATTCTCCTAAATGTAGATTTTGTTTATTTTCTGCATTATTCAAAACTAATTGAGCAGTTCCAAAGGTTTTAAAAAAACTAACACTCGGTTTTGGGCTAAATTTTTCTGCAACGGTTTCGGCCAATTTAATTCCATCTCCCACACATACTATGTCAATATCTTTTGTTTCTCTACCTATAATTTTATCCCTTACAAAACCTCCAATTAAATAACAAGGCACACCTAATTCTTTAGCGGCTTTGGCTATTTTTTTAAATACAAATAATTCTTTTTGTGTGCAAGTAATGTACATTGATGCAAAGTAATAGCTTTTTTGTGTTTAGGAGTTAAGATGTGTGCATTTAAAATTACCACATGGTTTTACCTCACCCCCAACCCCTCTCCAAAAGGAGAGGGGAGCTTATGACCTCAAATTCATACTATACTTTTACTTTTTGTTCAATTATAGTATACTGTAATTTTAAATGTAGCCGTTAAAAAATTTAGTGCCAAACAAATTACCAATAACCGATTGCCAATTTCTGGTTGGCATCAATCTTGCCTTACTACACTTCCACTAAAAAAATGTGTTAATATGGTTTATTTTGCCATTTTGACTATATATTGAGCTATATATGGATAAAAGATTTTTTTTACAAGGGCAAGAAGACGAAATGGAGTTTATGCCCATCATTCCTTTGAATGATGATGATGATGAAAATGCAGACGCAGAGCCTATTCCAGCCGAAATACCTATTTTACCTTTACGCAATACCGTACTTTTCCCTGGTGTAGTAATACCTATTACTGTTGGTAGAGATAAAAGTATAAAAGCAGTAAATGATGCTTACAAGGCTGACAAATTGATTGGCGTTTTGGCACAAAAAGACAGTAATGTGGAAGAACCTACTGTTAGCGATTTAGAAGATATTGGCACTGTGGCAAAAATTGTTAAGTTAATAAAAATGCCCGATGGCGGCACCACCATTATTATACAAGGTCGTAAGCGATTTAAGATAGACGAAATTACTAGCGATGAACCTTACTTTAAAGCAAAAGTTACCGTTTTAGTTGAAGAGAATTTAAAAGATGATAACGATTTTGCGGCAATGGTGAGTAGCATAAAAGATTTGGCTGCACAAATTGTTGGGCTATCGCCAAACTTACCTAGTGAGGCATCTATCATTTTAAAAAACATAGAAAACCCTTCTTTTTTAATACACTTTGTTAGCAGCAATTTAAATAGCGATATTAGAGAAAAACAAAAATTACTAGAAATTCATAACATAAAAGCAAGGGCAGAAATGTTGATGAATTTAATGCAGACAGAACTGCAATATGCCGAGTTAAAAAACAAAGTAACCAACAAAACCCGTAATGAGCTGGATAAGCAGCAAAGAGAATATTTTTTGCAGCAACAAATGAAAGCCATTAAGGAAGAATTGGGTGGTGATAATGTGGCAGAAGTAAAAGAAATGCAGAAAAAAGCAGAAGGTAAAAAATGGACAACCTCTGCAAAAGAAATGTTTAATAAAGGGGTAGAAAAATTGGAACGTATGCACCCTAGCACTCCCGATTATTCTGTAGTATATAATCATTTAGATTTATTATTGGATTTGCCTTGGGCAGATTATACGGAAGATAGTTACGACCTAAAAAAAGCAAAAAAGGTTTTAGACATTGACCATTATGGAATGCAAAAAATTAAAGAACGCATTTTAGAATATTTGGCGGTGCTAAAATTAAAAGGCGATATGAAAAGTCCAATCCTTTGTTTTTTGGGCCCTCCGGGTATTGGTAAAACTAGCTTAGGCAAAAGCATTGCAGCTGCAATAAATAGAAAATATGTAAGAGTTAGCTTAGGAGGATTACATGATGAAAGTGAAATACGTGGACACCGTAAAACCTATATTGGTGCTATGCCTGGCCGTATTTTACAAAGCATTCGAAAAATAAAAAGTAGTAACCCTGTTATGATTTTGGATGAAATTGATAAAGTGGGAAGCACCTCTCATGGCGATCCTTCATCTGCTTTGCTTGAGGTTTTAGACCCTGAACAAAACAATACTTTTTATGATAATTATTTAGAACTTGAATACGATTTAAGTAAAGTATTATTTATTGCTACGGCAAATAATTTAAGCAATATTCAACCTGCGTTAAGAGATAGATTGGAGATTATAGATTTAAGCGGCTATGCGGTAGAAGAAAAAATTGAAATTGCCAAACGCCATTTAATGCCTAAGCAAAAAGATATGCATGGTGTAAAACCCTACGACTTTAAACTTAGCGATACTGTTTTACAAAAAATTATTGAAGATTATACAAGAGAAAGTGGTGTTAGAGAATTGGATAGACAATTGGCTAGCATAATGCGTTATCAAGCTAAAGAAATTGTATTAAGAGGTAAATTAAAAGCTACCATTACCAATAATGATGTAGAAAAAATATTGGGTAAACCTAGGTACAGCAACGATTTATACAAAATGGCTAATATGCCCGGTGTGGCTGTGGGCTTAGCTTGGACATACGTTGGCGGCGATATTTTATTTATTGAAACACAACTAAGCGATGGTAAAGGAGAATTAAAGCTTACCGGTAATTTAGGCAATGTAATGAAAGAAAGTGCTAGTACCGCATACACTTATTTAGAAGCTAATTGCAAAAAAATAAATATTGATCCATCTTTATTTAGCAAAAAAAATATACACATTCATGTACCAGAAGGCGCTACACCTAAAGATGGACCAAGTGCTGGTATAACTATGCTTAGTGCCTTGGCAAGTGCTTTTACTGGTCGTAAAGTAAAACCTTATTTAGCTATGACTGGGGAAATTACATTAAGAGGACAAGTATTACCTGTTGGAGGAATTAAAGAAAAGGTTTTGGCTGCAAAAAGGGCTGGTTTAAAAGAAATAATTATGTGCTGGCAGAATGAAAAAGATGTACAGGATATAAATAATCAGTATATAAAAGGCATTAAATTTCACTATGTAAAAACAATGCAGCAAGTGCTAGATTTGGCATTGGTTTAAATTAACAACTATTTTTAAAATAAAGCAAACCGTTAAACAACTAATTACGTTAGTTAGTAATTATATCAGCATTATTCATGTTGGTTGTTTTAAGGGTTAAAGAAAAAATCCCTCTTGTTCTCAGGAGGGATTTTTTATTTAACTATATATCTTTTCTCCTCTCCATCCAATCTACTTCCTTATTTGTACTAAGTGCTTGCATAATAGCAATAATAAAAAGCAAGGCTACATTACCTGCTAAAAAAACTAATTTAAAGGTGTGGTAATCGGCAATGGAGCTACTTTTTAGGGTAAAATAATCTTTAATCGTCCAACCTAAACCAATAGAACAATAACACAAAGCGGCAATAAAAAGTACATACGAAATATATTGTACTGCTTTATTGGGGTGTGTTTTCGTTCGTTTAAAAAAGATGATATAAGCAGTAGAAAAAACGATTGAAGGTATGGCAATTACAATCAACTCAAAAGCAACATCAACTGGGTGAGAGGAGATAACTTTTGAAAAGCCATACAGTGTTGCAATTAACAAACCCACACCAAGTACGAATGCAAAAAGTGCAAAAAATATGTAGGCGTAAAGTTTGCTATATTTTAAAAACTTATCGTCCATTAAAAGTAGCTTAAATTAGTTTTAGGAGATAAGGTTAACAGCGTTTCATACATTAATTTTATTGTATTTTCAATATCATCTTTGTGCAGCATTTCTACTGTGGTATGCATGTAACGTAGTGGTATGCTAATTAAAACCGAAGGGCAACCATCATTAGCATACGCAAACGAATCAGTATCAGTACCTGTACTTCTGCTAACGGCATGGCATTGTGTGGGTATTTTATTTTTTGCCGCTACTGCTTGCACCACATCCAGCAACTTATTATGTACCGCTGGCCCATAAGTAAGCGATGGACCTTTGCCACAAGCCGTTTCGCCATCTATTACCTTATTCATCATAGGTGTAGTAGTATCATGTGTTACATCGGTAATTATAGCAATATTTGGTTTTATTCGTCGGGCAATCATTTCGGCCCCACGTAATCCTATTTCTTCTTGTACAGCATTTACAACGTACAAACTAAATGGTAACTTCTTTTTGTTTTCCTTTAACATCCTTGCTACTTGTGCAATCATAAAGCCGCCAATACGGTTATCAAATGCTCTGCCAATTAAATAATCGTACGCTAATTCTTCGTACCCTTCTTCATACGTAACCACTGCACCAATATGTATGCCCAAAGCTTCTACTTCTTTTTTATTACGAGCCCCACAATCTAAAAATAAGTTTTCTACTTTTGGTTGAGGCTCTTTATTATCGTTATTACTTAAACGAGTGTGTATTGCTGGCCAACCAAATACCGCTTTTACCGTTCCTTTTTTACAATGAATTAATACTCTTTTTGCAGGTGCAATTTGATGGTCTACACCCCCATTCTTTTTTAAATAAATTAAGCCTTCGGCAGATATATAATTTACAAACCAGCTGATTTCATCGGCATGTGCTTCCATAACCACTTTAAATGGTGCTGAGGGATTTACAACACCAACTGCTGTGCCATAAGGATCGGTAAAATGGCTATCTACAAAAGGTTTTAGGTACTCTAACCACACTTTTTGCCCGCTACTTTCAAACCCAACAGGCGATGGATTGTTAATGTATGTTTTTAAAAAACTCCACGATTCTTCCGTTAAAATACTTTTTACTTTTTTTGCCTTAGCCATAGAAATTATTTTATTATGCAAAAATAGCTAAATACTTGCCACATAAGTAAGCATTGCAGAAAAAAGCATCAATCCATCTACAAAAAAATAGTAAAAAAAATAGCCTTGCTTTTTTAGTGATAAATAATAAAAAAAGAGTAACGAAATACTAGATACTACCAGTGAAATGGTAAAGCCAGCACTAAGCCCTAATGAATACAATAAATATATAGAAGAGAATAAAAGTAGAAATACAATGCCTACAAAAAGTTTTATATGTAAGGGTTTAAAGTAAGTTGCAATACTGTGTAACCCTTTTATTTTATCTACAGCAATATCTCTGGTATCAAACATTATGCATAACAAAAGCATAAATAAAAATCGATTAATTAATACCACTGTTTCGCTACTATTTAGAAAGATAAATGATTTTAGTAAGGGTAAATATGCTGTTACATACATCCAAGTAAATGCTAATAAAAATGTTTTTAAAAAACCTACTTTTTTTGTAAAGTTCAACCACTTAAAAGGCAATAAGGGCAAGGCGTATAAAGCATTTAGTAGTATAGCAGGTAAAATAAGTTTTGGTGTAAGCATACTTTGTAAATAGCATAACAAAGCTGCACCTAAATAAATACATAATGCAATTATTTTATATTGCTCTCTTTTAAAAAAGATAGTTTGATAAAATACATTACCAAATATTTTTTTACTTAAAAGCCAATAAAAATTATAGGAAAAAATAGTAGCAAAAAATACAAAACCTAAAAGCCATTCATCAACATAAATAGTTAGGAGTAAAATAGTTTGGCAACATAAACCTACTGCACAAAAAGCAATAAAAATAGAATGAGATAAAATAAAGTGTAGCCACTTCATTACGGTGTAATTATAAAAACAGGGTCGGTTGTTTTAACTATGTTACTCTTGTTTTTAGCAAAATCTTTAGTATATATTTCATAATATAATGTATCTGTTTTAGGGCTTGGTCTGCTTGTGCCAGCCGTTAATGCAGATGGGGTTCCGTTAATTACAATTTCAATGTTAGCTTCAAATTTTTTGGTACTAATGCTGGAAATATTTGGTAAAAATAAAGATGAATCTATTATGCCTGTAACTAAATTTTTAATAAATAGTTTACTAGTATCAGATCCGTTGATAAAGCCTATATCGCCTTCTGCATCGGTAATATTTAGTGTAATAATTGGAAAGTTTTGTATTGGAAAATTTTTTCTATACGTATTTGGAGTAACCCCTTTATAGGTTAACTGTGGAGCAGTAGTATATTTATCTTTTTTACAACTAATAAAAATTGCTGCTAATAGTATTATTGAAAAAGTATATCGCATCTTTGTAACTTAATTATTCAAATTTAACAATACTATTTGATACCAACTGTTAAAAATATAGATTTTAACCAAAAAATTTTTGAAGTAACCAATGCTACTTTTACTGAATTGTGTTTAGAAATTTTCAATTTTCAATACACACATAACTCCATATACCAACAATACTGTAATGCTTTAGGTAGTATCCCCAAAAATATTGTACGGTTAGAGCAAATTCCTTTTTTACCCGTTTCCCTTTTTAAAACGCATACAATAAAAACTACTGCCTTTAATGAAGCTGTAGTTTTTGAAAGCAGCGGCACTACAAAAACCATCAATAGTAAACACTTTATAAAAGATGTTGAGCTGTATAAAAAAAGCTTTATAACTGGTTTTAATCAGTTTTATGGTAACGCCAAAAACTGGTGTATTATTGGTTTATTACCTTCTTATTTAGAAAGAAATAATTCTTCATTAGTAATGATGGTAGATGATTTAATTAAGCAATCGAAAAATGAGCTTAGTGGTTTTTATTTGTATGATACAGAAAAATTGCACCAAACTCTTTTACAAAACGAAAGGTTAAAGCAACCCACATTATTAATTGGTGTTACTTACGCTTTACTTGATTTTGCCGAACAATATCAAATGCAATTAAACTACACCACCGTAATGGAAACTGGCGGTATGAAAGGCAGAAGAGAAGAAATGACGAGACAAGAAGTACATGAAATTTTACAAAATAAATTAGGCGTTACTACTATTCATTCCGAATATGGAATGACTGAATTGTTATCGCAAGCTTACTCAAAAAAGGAAGGCATTTTTTATTGCCCTAATTGGATGAAAATTTTAGTTAGAGAAGAAGATGATCCTTTTTGTATAAAAGCAGCAGTATCAAAAACAACTAGCGGATTAATAAACGTAATTGACCTTGCAAATATTTACAGCTGCAGTTTTATAGCAACAGACGATGTAGGTAAACTGTATACCAATGGTAGTTTTGAAGTATTGGGTAGAAAAGATAATAGCGATTTAAGAGGTTGTAGCTTACTTACCCTTTAGCTTAAAAAGGTTTGCCATGTGTTAGTTTTATTAATTGAGTTGCCAACCACTTATTGTTTTTTAAAAAGCCTATAAAAATATTAGTTAGCCATTTTTTTCCAAAAAACTGTTGTATTACTCTACCAATTCTTAGGCGTTGGGCAAATTGTTTTTGCCAACATACTGTGTAGTTAATTTCCATTTCATTTCTAGCTATTTTGTTGCTTAAAAATAAATCTATTTGCTCAAAAGCAATTTTGCTGCCATGTAATGCCATACTCATACCATTGCCACACAAAGGTGTTATCATACCACCAGCATCGCCAATACATAAGGTATTATTTTGAATTTGTTTTTTTGGTGAAAAAGATATTTGTGCAATAGTAAGTGGCTTATCATAAACAAAATTTGCTGTGGCAAAAATTTGTTGTAAAAAAGGATTATGTTGTAAAATATTTTGTTCCATAAGAGCAATATCCCCATTATACTTTTTTAAATTAGCTGCAGTAGTTAAATAACAAATACAATATAAATCATCTTCAATTTTTGATATGCCGCAATAACCATTCTTAAAATTGTGTAACGCAATTTCATTTATAGGAAAATTTATTTTTGCATGGTATTTTACACCAATATGATTATTTAACTTATTTGCTTTTTGTGTGATAAAATTTCGTTTCCATTTTAAATCTAAATTGCTACGCTTACCAAAACTACTACAGCAAACCTTACATACTATAGTTTGATTGTTATATAAAATAGTAAATTTTTCTTGTTCAAAATTAACCTCATCTACTTTACTATTTTCTACTACGTTTACACCATTTTTAATAGCAAGGTCTTTAAGTAAATTATCTAGCTTATACCTGCTAATACCAAAGCCGCCTTGTGGTAATTTTTGTTGAAGAAAATTTCCGTTAGGGGAACTAACTTTCAAGGTATCGATAATTGGCAATGATAAATCTTGCAATGGCAAGCCAAGCTGTTCTAAAAAAGGCCAACTTTCTAAACTTATATATTCGCCACAAACTTTATGAAAAGGGTAGCTTTCTTTTTCAAGTAATACAACGCTGTAGCCCTTTTTAGCCGATTGTATTGCAAGACTTAACCCAGCTAATCCGCCGCCAATAATACCAATATCGTAGTATTGCTTATTCATTTTACATAAACAATTAAATACCTAAAAGCCCATTTCCAATTTAAGGTATATTTATCAATATTAGCTTGCTTGATTATTTTTTTCCAGTCACTTTTTATAAAACCTCTTGCTACTGATAAGGGTGCATCGTTTTTTACTAAATACGATTTAGAAAAAAAATGAGTTAGCCATTTAATTAAAAAATAAGCAATTCTATTTCTTTGTAAATCATTTATAAAAAACCCTGTAGCACAATTTTGTTGTAGCCATTGCAATTGGGTTACTAATTGATTATTTGTAAAATGATGGCAAAAAAGAGAAGAAAAAATAATATCTGGTTTATTTTTAAATGATACGTTTTCATAAGAAGAAGTTATCCAATCCACATTAATATGAGGATATTTTTGTTTTGCAAAATCAATACAATTTTGATTTAAATCAATACCAATAAAATGAATAGACAACTTATTTTTTAAGGCCCATTTGTAAATGGCATTAATGTTATCGCCACCGCCGCAACCAATTTCACAAACTACTATAGGATTTAATAGGTTTACTTTATTTTTTTTAATTAAAATTTCTTGTATACCATCAATCGTAATTTTATGACCGCCCAATAAGCTGTTTATACTATTGAGTTCTTTCATATTTTGTTGAATATCATTAAAAGGAATATCATCGCCATCTAAAAACTCCTTTTGAGATGATCTATTTTTAAGACTAAACATAAGTTGCAATAAAAGTTTCCATTGTTATTCCGGGCCCAAAAGCTGCTCCAAAAATAGTAGCTTTTTTGTTTGAGGTTATTAATTCGTTGAACTGTTTTTCAAGTACAAATAGTATTGTTGGCGAACTCATGTTACCAAAATCATTTAGTACATCATAAGAATACTTCAAATCATTTTTTTCTAAATTGATACTTTTTTCAATTGCTTGTACTATTTTTTTACCTCCTGGGTGTATGCACCAATGTGTGATTTCATTTTTAGTAAGTTGGGCATTTTGTAATGTGTTATTAAATAATTGACCAAAATCTTCTTCTACTAAGTTACTTATATAGCTACTTAATGTCATTAAAAACCCTGTTGATGATAACTCCCAAGCCATATCTTTTTTCCCTTTTACAACAATCTCTGAATAAAAATTTTTAAGTATTAACCCTTTATGTTTAGATAAATTTTTTTGTATTAATAATGCAGCACAACCATCTCCAAATAATAAACTTGCAGTAATATTATCAATTGTATAATTTTTTTGAAAATGTAGCGTACAAAACTCTAAACATACAATAACAATGTTTGCGTTATCATTTGCTGCCATTATTCCATCTGCCATTTTTAGTGCATGAATAGCGGCATAGCAGCCCATAAAATTTATTGAAGTCCGATTAATATTTTTGGGTAAATCCATCAACTCTACAATTTGCAAATCAAGCCCAGGTGCACTCATTCCTGTACAACTTACCGTAATTAAATGTGTAATTTCATTAGAGGAAATTTTATTTTTTATACAATCAGTTATAGCTGTTACACAGAGGGGTGCAGCATTTTCATTATACAACTTCATTCTTTTTTCTAAGGTAGGAAATGCACCTTCGTTTGTTGGAAAGAAATTCCATTCATTTTTGTGTTTTCCATAATCTTCAATAATAGAATATCTATTTTGAATACCAGCTGTTTTATATAAAAATTGTAGCTTTCTATTTTCGTCACTATTTTGTTGATATACAGTTGTCATAAACTGTAAAATATCTATTTGATTATGTTTGTACTTAGGTACAGTAGTTGCTATGGAAATAATTTTAGCCAAAATATTTAAGAATTAAAATAGTAATAAATGCACCATTTGTAAACACTGATGCTATGGTATTCATTTGCATTGTGTTTTTAAAATTTGCTAATTCAAGATTTTTAAACGTTTTTCTCATCCAATAAAAAAAGTAAAGAAAAACTGGTAACATAAAAAGTTGAAGAATATAAAAGTCATTTTCTTGTAGTGTAGAAAAATAAAAAATAGCCAAAACAAGCATGGCTAAAGCATAAACAATAGCTGTAAAATAAAATGTGCCTCTATAGCCTAATAGCATACTTATTGTAGTTACACCATCTGCTGCATCTTCCCTATGTTGATAAATTTGCGTTAACGGGTAAAAGCCCCCTATAAGTAAACTAGCAGAAATAATTAACAGCCAAGGCACTTGCACAGTATTATCAATACTGCATCCATGCATTACCATAAAAAAAGTAGCTCCTCCTTGAAATACTACAACAGTTAAATAGCCTATTATTGGATATTTTTTTAAACGTATACCTCTATAACTATAAGCTCTTGATGCTAAAATAAAACTGATAAGGAGCAATACAAAAAGCCAGCCTATAAAAAAAGAAAATATAATTGCTACACTATCCAAAAGTACAGTTATCCGAAATAACTGCTTTGTAGGCTGTAAAGGGCTTTTAACACCACCAACACTTTCTGTATCCTTATCCATGTAGCTATTATAGCCATTACTAGCAGGAAAGACTAACAAATGAAGAATTATAAAAATTATTACCGCATTAGTTATATTAATATTTTCCGTTTGTGTTACAGCAAACAAATAAATGGGCATTAAAAAAAAAGAAAAAGGAAATCGAAGTAATTGTATTGTTGATTTTTTTATCACCTAGTAATATACGTTTTTAAAAGGGAAAAAGATTTTTGTTTTAAAAAACCAAGCTAATAAAAATATTGTAATTAAGCTTGTATGAAAAAAAAGAGAGTACTATCATGGATTTTACGAATTATAGCTGCATTAATTATGCTACAAACTTTGTACTATAAATTTTCTGCAACAGAGGAATCCGTATACATATTTTCAAAATTAGGTATAGAACCTTGGGGTAGAATATGTACTGGAATTTTTGAATTGATTGCATCGATTCTTTTACTACTCCCAACAACAATTACGTTAGGTGCTTTGCTATCAATTCTACTTATGACAGGGGCTATTTTTGCACATTTTACAAAACTAGGAGTTGTAGTAGAAAACGATAATGGACTTTTATTTGTATATGCTTGTGCTGTATTGTTATGCTCAATACTTATTATGAGATTACATAAAGCAGATTTAGAAGATATAATTAAAAAACTTACATCAAAATCAAATTAACATGCTGAAAAAACTATTTTCAATTTCTTTATTTTTAGTGATAACCTTAGCTATAAATGCTCAAAAAAACAATGCTATTGATAAATCTGCCTCCTTTACAGTTGCATTTGGCAGTAACCAGTTTTCAACAGCACTTAGCTATCAACACCTTTGGAAGATTGGTAAAAAACAAAAATGGGGAGTTGGTGGAGGTTTACGCCTAACAAATAATTTTGGAAATAATCTTTATTATACAACTGCTCCAGCAAAATTAACAAGTGGTAAAACTGGTCCCAGCGTTTTATTTGCCGATAATTTACCACAAAATATAGATTCAGTTTTATTAAAAAAATTACAAGTAAACGCACTAAATCTATCTATTAATTTTACCTATACTATTTATAAAAAAATTACACTTGGTTTTAATATAGATGCCATTGGTTTTTCATTTGGCGGTAAGCAAAATGGCTTATATTTAGGTAATGGAGGAACAGGTGCAGCTACTACTGCAAAGCCTACAGGCTTTAATATTTTATTAGTAAGTGACAACGATAAAGGAACAGTGAATAGTGAATTTTTTGCTCAATATAAATTTAATAATAAATGGGGGGCAAAATTAGGTTTTCAGTTTTTATTTACAGAATATACAACAGATACAAAAGTACAAACCACACCAGATGGACAAAAAAATGACCGATTTAGAAATAAAGCTTCTGGCATTTCTATAGGTGTTACACATTCATTTTAAAAAATAATAAACTATGCGATACTTATTAATTTCATCAATAGCATTTATTCTTATAACAGTAACTATAAGCTGTAGTAAATCTAATAATTCTACGCCAACTATACCTGTAGCTGTAGATAGTACATTTAACCCTTCAAAAGCTACATTATTAAAGCAGGGGTCTTTTGTTGGTAGTGGAGGCCACGTAACAAATGGAACTGTAAAATTATATGATGAAGCTGGGAAAAAATATATTTATTTTGAAAATTTCTCAGCAACTAATGGACCCGATTTAAAAGTTTACATTGCTACAAACTTAACAGCAAGCCAGTTTGTAAGTTTAGGTAGTTTAAAAAGCATTACAGGCAATCAAGCTTATTTAATTGCAACACCACCAGATTTTACACAGTATAATAAAATATTAATATGGTGTCAACAGTTTACTGTATTATTTGGTAGTGCCGCTTTACAATAGAATATCCTCCTGAAATATCCATTATCTAAAAATTCAAGTCCAAGTAAAACCAATTTTAGCTGAATTCACTTAAAAAATTACACACCTCTCTTTTTGAGAGGTGTGTTTTAAAAAAATTAACATGAAAATTAGTAAATTATTATTTTGTTTTATGTTTTTTAGCCAAATAGCTTTTGGGCAAACATACACACCTACAGATGTTGGCAGTGAAGTACATTTTGTTATAAAAAATTTTGGTATAAAAAC
>JANNWD010000535.1:0-1527 GCA_031408315.1 Bacteroidota bacterium | reverse complement strand
CGTGTCACGGAGTTGCACGAAAACGGCGTGGCGCCGCGCAAGGACCTGGCGCAGGTCGAAGCCGAGCATGCGCGCGCCAAAGGAGAGCTGGCGCGGGCGCAGGGACGGGTGCGTTTGTACGGAAGCGGTGCCGGCATCGATCAGACCCTGGCATTGAAGAGCCCGATTGCCGGCATCGTGGTCGAGCGCAACCTCAATCCTGGCCAGGAGGTACGCCCCGATCAGGGCGCCGCCGCGGCTTTGTTCGTGATCACTGATCCGGCGCGACTGTGGGTGCAGATCGATGCGCACGAAAAGGATCTGTCGCTGCTGGCGCCCGGCATGGCGTTCAAGTTCAAGGTCCCGACCTACCCCGGCGAACTGTTTGCCGCCAAACTTGACGTCGTCGCCGATTTCATCGACCCGCAGACGCGGGTGATCCGCGCCCGCGGATCGGTGGCCAACGAGGATCGCAGGCTCAAAGGCGAAATGCTGGTCAATGCCTTGTTCGCGCCCAAGGGTGCGCCTGGGCTGGGCGTGCCCGCGCGCGCCGTGATCTTCTCCGAAGGCGCGCATTTCGCGTTTGTCGAGCGTGGTGCCGGCAGTTTCGAGCGGGTCAAGGTGGTGCCCGGTGGGGAAGGTGGCGGGCAATTGGCGATCATCTCCGGCTTGAGTGCGGGGCAAAAGGTGGTGAGTGAAGGCGCCTTGCTGCTCCAGCAAGTCTTGAAAAGCGGCTCTTCGAAGACCGAGTCGGAATGATTCGGCGCATTGTCTCCTTCGCGCTGCACCAGCCGCTGGTGATTCTGTTCGCCACGGCGCTGTTCGTAGCCGGCGGGCTGATCGCATTCAAGAATCTGCCGGTCGAGGCGTTTCCGGATGTTACCGATACGCAGGTCACGGTGATCACGCTGTTTCCCGGGCGCGCCGCTGAAGAGGTGGAAAAGCAGGTCACCATTCCGCTCGAGGTGGCGCTCTCGGGCCTGCCCAATGCGGTGCGCATGTTTTCACATACGCAGTTCGGCCTGTCCTTCCTGATCCTGACCTTTGATGACGATGCCAATGTCAACCTGGCGCGCCAGCAGGTGGGCGAACGGCTGCGCAGCGTGCAACTGCCGCCCGGAGTGGAACCGGACATCGCGCCGCTTTCCACTGCGATCGGCGAGATTTATCGCTATCGAATGAAATCCGATACGCAGGATTCGCGCACCTTGCGCACCCTGCAGGACTGGGTGGTCGAGCGCACCCTGCGCCGGGTGCCGGGAGTGGCCGACATTGTGCCGATGGGCGGGCTGATCAAGCAATACGAGGTGCAGCCGGACCTGGCGCGCCTGCGCGCCTACAAGCTGTCGATCCAGCAGCTATACGGCGCGCTCGAGCGCGGCAACAGCAATGCCGGCGGCGGCTATGTCGAGCAGGGCGGTCAGCAATACACCATTCGCGGCATCGGCCTTCTGCGCGACGCCGCCGACATTGAAAAAATCGTTCTCGGCGAACGCAATGGCACGCCGATATTGATTAGTGACGTGGCGCGTGTCGTGGTTGGAAACG
>JANNWD010000534.1:0-3908 GCA_031408315.1 Bacteroidota bacterium | reverse complement strand
CAATAGGCAATAGGCAATAGGCAATAGGCAATAGGCAAAGAAAATCAAGGAATAAAAGTATTGAAAAATTCTGCGGTGATCTGCGATATCTGTGAGAGAAAATTAGTGTTCAAATAACTTTGCCACACCAAATGCAGCTGCAGCAGCCATTGCACCAATTGCAGTTACTCTTAATGCTCCCCACAAAGGATTTACACCTGTTATTTTGCTTTTAAAATAGCCAAATACAAACAAGCAAATTAATGTAGCAACAGCCGAATATTTTAATGCATGTTGTGCATTATCAATAAAAAAATAGGGGCTTAATGGAATAATACCCCCAGCAATATATGAAAGCCCAATATTTAATGCACTTTTTGTAGCTCTTTTTGGGTCAGGTTTTTCTAATCCCAATTCATGTTTCATCATAAATTGTACCCATTTATCTTTATCTCTCGAAATTTCTTCTGTAGCTTTATTTTGCACTTCTTCACTTAGACCTAACTCAGCAAAAAATTCTTTTGTTTCTGCAATTTCTTTATGGCGTAAATTTTCTATTTCGTAGTATTCTCTTTTTACTTCATTTTTATAATGGTCTTGCTCTGTTTTGCCACTTAGGTAACCACCCAACCCCATGGCAATACTGCCAGCGGCAATTTCGGCAATGCCTGCAATTACAATAATATTGCTGTTATCTATTGCACCACTTAAACCAGCGGCTAATGCAAAAGGAACTGTAAGCCCATCACTCATACCTATTACAATATCGGTAAGAGATGCAGAGCTTTTTAGGTGTTGTTCGTTATGGGTGGTAGTGTGGTGTAAATGAGTGTCCATTATCTGTAAAAATTAATTTTCTAAAATACTCAAACTTAATCTAATTATCTCCACACATTCTAAAACTTGTTCTACTGTTATTACTAATGGTGGTGCAAAACGTATTTTATCCCCATGTGTAGGTTTTGCAATTAATCCGTTTTCTTTCATTTGTAAACACAAATCCCAGGCAGCTTCTTTATTAGTATGTTCAATTACTATGGCATTTAACAATCCTCTGCCACGTACCAATTTTATAAAAGGCGAATTTAGCTTTCGTAATTCATCTCTTAATAATTTGCCCATTGCATTGGCATTTTCAACCATTTTTTCTTCTTTCAAAACTTGTAAGGCTACCATTGCAACTGCACAAGCTAAAGGGTTTCCGCCATAAGTGCTACCATGCTCACCAGGTTTTATGGTAAGCATAATTTCATCATTAGCCAACACTGCACTTACAGGTAATACGCCACCGCTTAATGCTTTACCTAAAATTAAAATATCGGCTTGTACATTTTCAAAATCTATTGCCAACATGGTACCTGCTCTTGCTAAACCACTTTGTATTTCATCGGCAATCATTAGCACATTATATTCGGTACATAAGTTTCTTATGCCACTATAATATCCATCATTTGGTACAACTACGCCAGCTTCGCCTTGTATAGGTTCAAATAAAAAGCCACATACAGTTGCATCTTGAAATGCTTTTTCTAATGCAATTAAATCGTTAAATGGTATTACTTCAAACCCACTAATTAACGGACCAAAATTACTATTGCTGTCAGGGTCGGTACTAAAAGAAATTACGCCAGTTGTACGGCCATGAAAATTTTGTGAGCAAACAACAATTTTACTTTTATTATTTTCAATGCCCTTTATTTGTGTTCCCCAACGCCTTGCTAATTTAATAGCCGTTTCCACAGCCTCAACGCCTGTATTCATTGGTAATACTTTATCGTAGCCAAAATAGTCGGTAATAAATTTTTCGTACTCACCTAATAAGTTGCTATGAAAAGCTCTTGATGTAAGCGTTAATTTTTGTGCTTGTTCAACTAATGCAGCAATAATTTTAGGATGACAATGTCCTTGATTTACGGCTGAATATCCACTTAAAAAATCGTAGTATTTTTTACCATCTACATCGTAAACAAAAACGCCTTCTCCCTTTTCTAAAACTACTGGTAATGGATGATAATTATGTGCACCGTATTTATCCTCTAAATCGATATGTTGTTGTGTATTGGCAGATAATGCAATTGTTGTATGCATGATAATTAAAAATTAAGAATTAAGAATTAAAAATTAGGAATTGAGTAGGCGTAATTTGCCTGATGAGTATGGATTATATACTTCGATGATTTAACAAGTCGAGGTTGCTGTATAAGAAAGACGTTATGTTTTTTTTTGTGTTTATCGTATTAAATTTGATGCAAGATAAATAAAATAAATGAGTTGTACAATCTCATCAGCGGTTGAAATCCATGGCAGGGTCTTTAGAGTTAGATTAATTCCTTTATAAAGTATTCAGCATCAAAAGAAAAGCTTACTTTTTTGCTCCTGTCAAAAATCCCAAACACTGTACTACCACTACCACTCATTGCTGCATAAATTGCTCCTTGGTTATACAACTCTTCTTTACAACTTTTTATTGCAGGGTGTTGTTCAGAAACTACTTTTTCAAAATCGTTTTTTAAACCTTCTTTCCAAGTGTGTATGGGGTGTTGGATGATTTTTTTTATATCTTTTAAATTATGGTCAGATGGCTTGTAGCCTTCTAACCAAGCTCCAAAAGCCCAGCCTGTATTTACATGAATTTTTGGATTGATTAACACAAATTTATAGGCTGATAAATCTAAATTGATTTCTTCTAAAATTTCTCCTCTGCCTGAAGCAAAGCATGGCTTGTTGATGATGAAGAAAGGGCAATCGCTACCTAATTCGGCGGCATAGTTTATAAGTTGAGGCGTTGAGAGGTTTAGTTGGTATTTTTGGTTTAAAAGTTTTAATGTAAATGCAGCATCGGCACTGCCACCACCAAGCCCAGCACCAGTTGGTATTACCTTATGCAAATGCAATTTTATGCTAGGTAAATTAGTGAAATCTTTTTTTAAAAGATGATAGGCTTTTAGGCAAAGATTATCTTCTGCTGCTCCTTCAATTGTATTACCTGATGATGAATAGGTGACTGCATTTGTGCAAGATGAATTAATAATTTCTACAGCATCATTCAATTGAATAGGGTAGAAGATAGTTTCTAAATTATGAAAGCCATCTTCTCTTTTATTGAGAATTTGTAAGCCAAGGTTTATTTTGCAATTGGGGAAAGCTAACATGAATTTGATAATTAGCAAATTTGATAATGTGATAATTTTTTAAGCAATATATTCTTTTTGAAATGTATGAGTCTAAAATTATTTCATTATCAAATCATCAAATTAACTTCTGCTTTTAATCTCATCTCTAATAGCAATAGCTTTTATGTAATCTTCATGTTCTAACACATCGTTAAGTAACGTATTTAATTCTTCTAAGCTCATTGCTTTTAAATTGTCGCTGCCGCCTTGTTCAGTTGTTATGCTTGTTACATTACTTTCTTTTTTCTTTTTACCATCATCTTCCATCATAACACCAGCTTGGTCTAAAATAGTATCGTAAGTATAAATAGGGCAACCAAAACGAACTGCCAATGCCAAAGCATCACTAGTACGGCTATCAATTTCTACGGTGTCTTTAGCACTGCTACAAATAAGCTGACTGTAAAAAATCCCTTCTTGTAAATCGTTTATAACCACTTCATGAAGCTCTACATTAAAAGCTAGCATAAAATTTTTCATTAAGTCGTGTGTTAAGGGGCGGCTAGGGTTCATTCGTTCTAATGCAACAGCAATAGCTTGTGCCTCAAAGCCACCAATTACAATAGGAATACGGCGTAAACCATTTACTTCACCCAAAACCACCGCATACGAATGTGTTTGCGTAATGCTGTGAGAGAGTGCTACTATTTCCAGTTCTATTCTTTTCATATACAGGCTGCAAACTAAGAAATAAAGCTTACTTTTTCTTTTTTGTGTTAACTTTTTTCTTTGTCAGGTTACTTGATTTTTTAAAGG
>JANNWD010000533.1:0-13349 GCA_031408315.1 Bacteroidota bacterium | reverse complement strand
GTGGTTTTTCCGAGGGTGTACACCTCTTCCCATACCGAACAGAGAAGTTAAGCCCCTCATGGCCGATGGTACTGCACAACAATGTGGGAGAGTAGGTAGCTGCCATATTTATTTTAAAAAGCCTTTTGATTAATTTCGAAAGGCTTTTTTGTTTTTAAAAATGGCTTGGTAAATAAACATTTAAATAATTACAAACACTACATAATATATCAGGGTCATTTAATATCTTTAACTAAAAAATTTAAGATGTCAACAACAAAAATTACCGTGAATAACAATGGATCTTTAAAAATTGAAGGCGATTTTGAAATTGTTGACCGAAACGGGGGCGTTTATAATTTACAAGGTAGGGAAGTGGTAGGTATTTGCCGCTGTGGACTTTCTAAAAACAGGCCGTTTTGTGATGGCTCTCATAACGGGCATTTTGAGCATGAAGCTGTTGCTTTTGATTTACCGCCAAAGAAAGTGAACTAGATTTTTTGTAAGTGTATTTACAAAAGGCACAGTGTGAACTTTTACAACTCTATTTAACATAATATAGTTTTTCATACTCTCACTATGCTTGTACCATACTTGTGCTATACAAGTGGCTAACGTAAAATTCTAATAACTCAGATAGACTTACATTAAGTGCAACTGCAATTTTTCTTAATTTACAAATAGATACATTGTGATTTCCTCTTTCTATACGACCAATTTGCTCTGCATTCTTATCCATAGCAACGGCAAGCTCTAATTGCGAAATTTTTTTGTAAACGTAACCCTTTTGTTCGCTTTCCCAATAGTTTTAAAAACTTATCGTCCTTTATATTTTGCACAATTCAAAGGGCAAAAATTATAACATAAACAATAGAACATATATGTGCTATATTATTTTTATTATATTTATGTATTGTTTAATTTAAAACTACTCAACATGAAAAGTAAAAATTTGTATCAATTTAAGTTAATAGCGATATTGTTATCTTCGCTATTTTTTACAACTATCGCCAAAGCACAAAAATTTCTTCCACAACAATTAAGAGATGCTCTTGCACCAATAAACCAGCCGCCACAAGCAATTTTACAAAATTGTAACATTCCAAGCCTTACCAATTGCAATTATAACAGCAATTATACATTTACTCCTAGTGCAACATACAATTCCAATATTCCTGAACATCTAGTTGATCCTTTTAACTATAATGGCTTAAATACTTTAATACCTAATTGGGAAGTTGCTACTGGTACGCCAACAGTGTGGGCTAATCAGGGCTTTAGTGGTTATCCCCTTCCGCCAAATGGTTCTAATTATTATTTTGGTTATGTAGGCTCTGTATATAATACATTTGGCACAGAAAGTGTTCTTCAAAAAATACCTACTTTATCTACTACCAAAACTTATACCTTAAACTTTCAAAAAATGTACAAAAGCTGGCTAGAATTACCACCGCCATACAATACTGATTTTCCTGTGGGTAGTTTTAGAATTGTACTAATGCATTGTAATAATTATGCTGCAACATTTCTACCAATATCGTATGCACCCCCTACGCCTCCTACAAATTCACAAACTATATATTGTGAAATTGATGTACATAATTCTAATTGGCAAGAGGTATTCTTTAAATTTACACCTAATGATAATTATAACTTAATGTGGATTTTTCCTGATACAGACCACACTTTTCCGTTAAAACAATCAGGTTTACTTGCAACAATACCAGAGCTAATTGATGTTACAGACTTTACCGCAGGTTCTGCACCAACGCCAACTACTGGCAATTGCATAGTTACAATAGGGCCAACTACACCTAATTGTGTACCTACTACCGCAGTTTTAAAATGGAATGGACCTAATGGGCAAGTTATTACAGCACCTGCAACCCAAAAAATACAAGTAGATGCCTCAATACCAGTAAACCAAGGCACATGGATACTTAAACTTGAAATGCCAAATGCTTTTACTACAAATAGCCAATGTGGTATACAAAATCCTGTGATTCAGGCTAGTGTAAATGTGCCGTATTGTGTAAGTACTGCTCCAACAATTACAGGCTATATTGATGGGTTTAGTGGTTGTCCAGGGCCTATTATAAATTTGGTAAATAATGTTACAAACTACTATTGTTGGGCAGGAGATTGTTCTAAAGCAATTGTTTTAGAATCAAGTCAGGCTATAAATAACCAATGGTTTATAAATAATATTGAAATTCCTTCTTCTGGTGGGCAAGTTAGTGGAGTGGGGTATGTTAGCATATTAAATAATTCACAAAAATTAATTTATTATCCTAGCTATTATGAAGCTAATACACAGCTTTTTATGATTAAAGTGCGTAATTGTAACGCTAATTCTTGTACAGCATTTAGTCAAGAAATGAGAGTATTTTCCGGTGTTGTTCCAGGAAGTACTGGTAGCTATCCCTCTTTATTTATGGGATATTATAAGCCAAATCAAAGTAGGACTTATTACAATCAACCGTTTACGTCTGTAGGACCAGGTTCCCAATATTTTTGGAATGTTCCAAATACAACAATTACCGATGTAAACAACTCAACTTCTGAAGCTATTATTTACTTTCCGTCTACAACACCAATAAATACTCAAATAGAAGGAACAATTACTATAACAAATTCGCCTACATGTAATGGAATTTACAATATACATTTTTTATATGACTTCAGTTTTGCACCTTCTGATTCTCATATACAAAAAATTAGTACACTCATTTACCCCAACCCTGCCACCACTCAAGTAACAATATCTACAACAAATAACTCACTAATTCAATCTGTAGAAATTGGCAACTTGTTTAATCCAATACTTAAAAGGGTAGTTGGCAATAATAATATAACAACTACCATAAATGTTTCAGCACTATTACCAGGCATTTATAACTGTAAAATAACTACCAATAAAGGTGTAGAATACCAAAAACTCATAATAAAACGATAAAATACTAATTTTCGTAAATATTAAAGCTGCTCTAAGTAATAAGGCAGCTTTTTTGTTTAATTTTAGGTCTAATAATGATTAAGGAATACTAATGAGAAAAACTTTATTTACGTTTTTGATTTTATTAGCTTGTATACCAGCTTTAGCTCGGCATACAAAAGGTGGTTGGATGTACTATGAATATTTAGGTGAAGGTAGTGCTCCAAACACAGCTAAATACAGAATTACACTTAAAGCATATACCTCATGTACTCTTGAACCTGGGCAAGATGAGACTTTTGTACCTTTTACAATTTTTAATGCTGTAACCAATCAACAAATATTAAATTTATCTGTAAATCTTATAAGTGAAGAGAATATTGGTAACTGTACCTTACAAGCTTGTCAACCTTGTATTTTTCCTATTCCTGAGATTTGCTATAAAATTAGGACTTTCTCAACCATTATAGACTTACCAATTACTCCCTCAGGCTACCGTATTGCAAGCCAGCGATGCTGTAGAATAATGAATATAGTTAATCTACAAAGCCCTTCAAATGATTGGGGTGAAACTTGGACAGTTGCTATACCAGGCAGCAATATACTGGATGCATATAAAAACAATAGTGCTCAATTCTCACAAAATGATACTGCAATAATTTGTCAAAATAGTTTTTTTGAATTCGACTTTAGTGCTACGGATATTGATGGAGACTCACTCGTATATAGTTTTACTCCAGCCTATCACGGGGGAAGCAATACCCAAGGAGGAGCAACACCCAATCCGGTACCACCACCCCCATTTGCTTTTGTTGCTTATTCAGGAGGCTTTACAGGGTTAAACCCTCTTGGTAATTTAGTTACAATTAATAGACAAACAGGAATTGTAAGTGGTACTGCTCCAGCAACAGGTATTTATGTCGTAACAGTTTTTGTAAGTGAATATATTAGAGGTACAAATATTAAAAAAGCTGAAGTTCGTAAATCTCTACACATTCAAGTTGCAAACTGTTCGTCAACTCAACCAATATTAAGACCAGATGGTACTACCTGTGATGGCTTCTTAATTACTTTTGAAAATCAAGGTTCAAATACAAATGTAACCACTTGGCTATGGAATTTTGGTGACCCTGCTTCTGGAGCAAATAACACATCAACATCTGCAACACCTACTCATGATTATACAGCAACTGGTGCTGGCGATTATCTTGTAAAATTATACGTAAATAGAGGGCTGCAATGTGAAGATTCTGCTGAGGCAATATTTAAAGTCTACCCCGGCTTTCGCCCAGCATTTGAAGTGCTTGGGCAGTGCAAAAATACAGCAATACAATTTAACGACTTGAGTGTACATGATTTTGGCACAGTAAACAAATGGACTTGGACTTTTGGAGATCCTGCATCTGGGGCAAACAATACATCTTCTCTTAAAAACCCAACACATAATTTTGCTACCTCAGGTAGATATTTTATTGCATTGCTAGTAGAGAGTGATAAGGGCTGTAGTGAATTGATTACCGATACTATTGAAATACAAGATAAACCAGCTTTTACTATTCCTAAAGATACGTTGATTTGTACTGTAGATACGCTGCAACTAACAGTTACGGGTGTGGGTAGTGTTTTATGGAGCCCCAATTACATGATAAACAACGTAAATAGTTTTACCCCATTGGTAAGCCCAGATATTACTACAACTTATACAGCAACATTTACCGATGCTTTTGGTTGTACAGGTGCCGATAATATTACTATAAATGTGGTGGATAGAGTTACACAAGGCAATAATTACGATACTACGGTTTGTACTGGAGATGCTGCACAACTGCGGCTATTTAGTAATGCCCTTTATTATACTTGGACGCCTAATGATGGTAGCCTCAATAGTACCACCATTAAAAACCCTACTGCTACGCCTACAGTGGCTACTTCGTATAATGTTATTGGTAAAATAAGCGATAAATGTTTTGCACAAAACACTATTAATGTTACACCAGTACCTTACCCAAATGTAGTTGCACCAGATTTTAGTATATGTTTTGGTAGAAATGCACAGCTAAATGCCAGCGGTGGTAGTATTTATAATTGGAGTCCTCGTAATTTTTTAACGAGTACTACAATACCTAATCCGCAAGCTATTAACCCAACCAATAGTGTTTTGTATACTGTAACAGTTAGGGATGTACTGGGTTGCCCTAAGCCTGTACAAAAAATTGTAAAATTAAATGTGGTAAAAATAAAAGCTAATGCTGGCCCTAGAGATACTAGTGTTGTGCTTGGGCAACCATTGCAATTGTTTGCAACTGGTGGTAGTGATTATTTGTGGCTGCCAGATAATAGATGGTTAAGTAGCACAATTATTCCTAACCCTATTGCATTACCACAAAGCAATATTGAGTACATAGTGCAAGTGAGTGACGCTAATGGATGTTTTGCTTTTGATAGTATAAGAGTACGTTTATTTACAGTAAAGCCAGGCTTGTATGTACCTAATGCGTTTACGCCTAATGGCGATAATAATAACGATTTTTTTAGACCAATTGCATTGGGCATAAAATCGTTAGATAAGTTTGAAGTGTATAACCGCTGGGGGCAATTAGTGTATAGTAGTACAGATTTGGTTAGAGGATGGGATGGTACGTTTGGTGGACGACCACAAGACCCTGCTGCATTTGTTTGGATTGCAGAGGCTACGGATTATACTGGTAAAAAGGTTAAGTTGAAGGGGACGGTGGTGTTGATACGGCAGTAGTTTTGGAGATACGGATTTAACTGATTTCTTCGGATAAGCACAGATTTAATATGTGTTTTTTATTTACCTCACCCCAACCCCTCTCCAAAGGAGAGGGAACTGATATAGACTGTACAATATTTCACATTTGTGTTGCAATCTCTCTATTTACTTTTTTGTGTTGATACAAAAAAGTAAAAAAAAAATCAAGGTTTTCCACTTCTTTTTTATAGTTAATAGGTTAAAATAATTTTTTACACCAATTAAACTTTTAAATTATATAAGATTTTATTTTGTATAGCAGAATATAATAAAATAAGTAATTTTATTTATGAGAAAAATAATTATCTTTTTTGTTTTTGCATTTTGCCAAACAAGCCAAGCACAACAATGTGCTTTTGAAAAAAGTAATGGATTAGAAAGTGCTACTTATTTTGAAGCTATTGAGTGGTATAAAAATTTAGATAAAAAATACAACGAAGTTTTGGTAAAGGAAATGGGAATGACGGATGCTGGTTATCCTTTACATTTAGTTTTGATAAGTGCCGATGGAAAATTTGATGCTGTACAATGGCATAAGCAAAACAAAGCAGTTATTTTAATTAATAATGGTATACACCCCGGAGAGCCAGATGGTATTGATGCCAGCATGATGTTGGTAAGAGATATTGCTACAAAAAAAATCATCTTACCAAAAAATGTAGCACTTGCTTTTATACCTGTTTATAATATTGGTGGTTGTTTAAATAGAGGAACAAGTAGCCGTGCCAATCAAAATGGACCTTTAGAATATGGCTTTAGAGGCAATGCACAAAACTTAGATTTAAACCGAGATTTTACAAAATGCGATAGTAAAGAAGCTAAAGCCTTTGCACAAATATTTCATTTAATAAATCCAGATATTTTGATAGATAATCATGTAAGTGATGGGGCCGATTATCAGCATACCATGACGCTGCTTACTACACAGTACGATAAATTAGGAAGTAAACTAGGACAGTTTTTAAAACAAAATTTTGAGCCACAATTATATGTTGGAATGGCAGAAAAAAAATGGGATATGATTCCGTATGTAAATTTTGAAACGGCTAGCCCTGCAAAAGGAATGGAAATGTTTTACGATCCTCCAAGATATTCAAGTGGCTATGCTGCACTTTTTCAAACAATAGGTTTTGTGCCAGAAACCCATATGCTAAAACCTTTTAAAGATAGAGTGCTAAGTACGTATGCTTTTATGCAAACGGTTATCGAAAAATCATCTATTAATAGTAACCAACTTATTACTGCAAGAGCAGAAGAAAAAAGGTTGGTAAAAAGTAGTGTTAGGTTTCCGTTGTTATGGAATGTAGATTCTACAAAAAGCAGTGCTATTATTTTTAAGGGCTATGAGCAAGCCTACAAACCTAGCGATGCTACTGGCTTGCAAAGAATGTATTACGATAGAACAAAACCATTTACTCAAGAAGTGAAATTTTTAAACGTATTTAATGCTAGTAATTTTATAGTTGCACCAAAAGCTTACATTATTCCGCAAGGGTGGGTAAGTGTTGTTGATTTATTAAAACTAAATAATGTTTTACTGCAGCAATTTAAAAGCGATACTGCAATAGAAGTAGACGCTTACAAAATTGAAGACTATAAAAGTTACCCAAGACCTTATGAGAAACATCATAAAAATACTAGTGTAAAAACATCTACCTCTACCCAAAAAATAAAATTTTTAAAAGGCGATTATATTATTTATTTAAACCAAACAGCCAATAGATATTTGGTAGAAATGCTAGAACCAACTGGTGATGACAGTTTTTTTTCTTGGAATTTTTTTGATGCTATTCTTCAACAAAAAGAAGGCTACAGCGATTATAGATGGGATGACGTAGCGGCTGAGATTTTAAAAAACAATGCTGCATTAAAAGAAAAATTAGAAGTTAAGAAAAAAGCAGATGAAAAATTTGCTACCAATGCAAGTGCACAGCTAGATTTTATTTATAAAAATTCGATGTATTACGAGTCGGGGCATAATAGATATCCGGTGTATAGGTTGGTAAGATAAAAGTACTTGTATTATTTTTTGTTTTCTGTTAGTTTATTATACAAGTCTTCTGCTTTAAATGGTTTTTGTACATAAGCAGTAAAGCCATGTTGCATTAAATCGGTTTGTATGTTTTCGTAAATAGCAGCGGTAAAAGCAATAGCAGGTATATGTTTATTTTTTTCTCTAATTTGTTTTATAGTTTGGTACCCATCTAGCCTAGGCATTTCTAAATCAATAAGTAGCAAATCAAATTTATCATTTTCGAATTTTTCTAGTGCCTCTACACCATCTTTTGCTTCTACAATGGTAGCATTCCATTTTGTTAAAAATTTGCGTATTACCAACATGTTTATATTGTTATCTTCTGCTACCAATATTTTCATGCTTCTTAAATTTCTATTGGACGTATCTTCAACTACTTCAATTTGCAGAGGAGTTCTATTCATTTCTAATTCAACAGTAAAATAAAATTTACTTCCTTCGCCATTTTTACTTTCCACAAAAAGTTTACTTTTAAAAATTTCTACAATTTCTTTACTAATTGAGAGGCCCAATCCAGTTCCGCCAAATCTTCTTGTAGTTGAAGCATCGCCTTGTGTAAAACTTTCAAAAATTATTTTTTGTTGTTCTTCTCCAATGCCAATGCCACTATCTTTTACCGAAAAAAGTATTTTGGCTTTATCTTTTTTCGCCTCTATCCTTTTTGCTACAACTATTACTCCTCCTTTATCAGTAAATTTTAATGCATTAGAAATTAAATTTACTAATACTTGATTAAGCCTTGTTTCATCTCCAATAAAGGGGATATTTAGTTTTTCATCTACTTCAAAATGTAATGCAATACCTTTTAATGCAAATTGGTTAGTAAATAAGCTTTTTACTTTTTGCATAAATTTTGCTACATTAAATGAGGTTTGTTCAAGAACCACTTTTTCTGCTTCAATTTTACTAAAGTCTAAAATTTCATTTATTAAATGCAGCATATGATCGCCAGAGTACTTTAATAGGTTAAAATGTTCTTGTTGGTCGGGTAATTTTTTTTCCTCTAATAGTAAATTTATTGTGCCAATAATTCCATTTAACGGTGTCCTTAATTCATGGCTCATATTCCCTAAAAAAGTACTTTTTGCTTTCATCGCCAATTCTGCTTTATTTTTTGCTTCAATAAGCTCTTCTTCTACTTTTTTAATATCGGATATATTGAGTATGTTTATTTTTTTTAGCATTTTATTACCATGCAAAAACGGAACTATGCTAATGTATCCAGGAAACTCTGTAGCGTTTGCCGTTAAGCAGGTTAAATTGCCTTGCCAACTTTCGCCAGGGTTGTACATTGCACTAGAAAAGTTTTTAAAAAAAGTAGCTGCTGGCTTATTTAAAATCTCTTGTTTTGTATTTACACCAAATAATGTTATGCTTTGAGTGTTGCAATCTTGTATATACATGGTGGCAACATCTACAATAAAAACACCATCAAGCGATGTGTTATAAATGGTATTTAAAAATTGACGTTCCTTTGATATAAACTGTGCTTGTATATGATGTTGACGAAGAGCAAGGTAAGATAAAATGCAAAGAACAATAAGTGAAAAAAGTAAGTTTAATGTAAACGTATTTCTTTCTTCAGTAGCACTAATTTTTTGAAATGAGGAGTGTATTGGAGCAAAAGAAAAAATGAATATAAAACTAACAATTATTAATAAAAAAACGGCTATCAAATATTTTCTTTCTGAGTAACTAAAAATAAAAATTGATATAACGAGTAGCACAAACAAAAAAAGATAATTACCTACTACTAATCCTTCTATATAACACAACAAACATATTGTAATACAATCTGCAACAACTAAACACATGCGTATTAGGGGTAAATTGTTACGATTTACAACAATGTATACAAATACATTGAACAAGCAAGCTAAACAAGTTATATAGAAGCTGTAGGAGTAGTCAAAAAAGAAGTTTATTAAGCAATTGATGGTAAGTATAAAAATAGAAGCAATGCAAACTGATTTAAAATTTAAGATTGCTTTTTCAACACTAAAAACATCTTCTTCTGCTACCCTGCTAGGCTCTTCAAAAGGCATAATATTATCAATAAAATTTGTGCTGATTTTTTTAAGCATGGCAGTTGTTCAATAACATTGTAGTAGTATAAATTTAGTAAATAAACTACTTGAATGGTAATTTATTGCCCATGTGTAAAATTATACTCGAATAAACAGTATTTTTTTTAGTTCTTGAATTAACTGCTATACTAAATTGCCTTTTTTTACGTTTTATTCAAAATTTTTGAAATCTTGTTTATAAAAAAACATTTTATTCTTTTAACATTATCGTTATTGTTGGTAATAATGGGTGTTGTTTTATATAAAAAGAGTTTTGAGAATAAAAAATTTGATTTAGGAGATGCTCCTTTAAGCTACGGAATAGCTAAGCATTACAAACCACAAATAGGTCCATATTTTGGCAAAATAAGGGGTGATGAAGATAATTTAGCAAGAGACTCTGCTAAATATTTTGCAACGCAAGATGATGAGTATGGTATAAAAGACGAAGATGCTTTTATATTTGATATTGAAGAAAAAAAAGATACTAGTGCTTTTTATTTGCCAGAGATATTTGCAACAGAGTCTGCATACAATATTAGTATTGCATTAAATAATGCAAAAATTGGCGATCCTGTAAGAGGGTGGATTGATTTTAATGGGGATGGTGAATTTGAAGAAAATGAAAAAGCTATAGCTGAGTTTAACGGTCAGCAAAATGTTATATTATCATGGACAGCACCAAAAAATGTTTTTACACAACTTACCTTTTTGCGTATTCGTACAGTAGATAAAACTTATCAAAGTGAAATAGAAAGCCCTTATGGTAAAGCTAATACAGGTGAGGTAGAAGATCATGCGATTAGAATATTGGGAAGCTTTGTTGACAATGAAGCTTTAAAAGAAACTGTTAATCCATCTCTTATAAAAAACACTACTATTGATAGCTTAAAGGACATCTTACAAAAATTACCATTAGGGAATAATACACTTAAAATAACCTTTAATAAAACTCAGCCAGATATTTTAGGCATAAATAATAAACATGATGTAAATACTTTTGGAATAAGAGTAGGGCACACAGAAGAAAAAATTATGGACAAGAAAAATCCTATGCAAATAGGTATTAAATCTACTGCTTCGATGATTGATTTTGGGTTTAAAATAATTGATATTGATGCAGGAGATAGAATTAAAATACGAGGCTTTTTAAAGGGATCCCAAAAATCTTTTAGTATTAATAATTTATCAGATTATTTTTTCTATCAATTTAATTCTAAAGAAAGTGAAGTATATGGAGATCCTTTAGCAGATGCTGGCGGTGATAAAAGAATACCTTCTTCATTGTGTATGGGGATTAATATAAAATTTAATGAGGCTGTAGATAGTGTTTTGTTAACATATACTGATGATTTTCCTAAAACATCTGGAACATTCACTATTGCAGATATTAATTTTAGAAAACTTAATCAATTACCTACAAGTATTTATAATTTTTCAAATCAAATTATTGGTACCAATACTATTAGCCTAAACTGGGAAATAAATCAGTACCAAAATTTAAAAACTTTTAGTTTACAAAGAAGTTATGATAAACAAACTTTTGAAACAATAAAAACATACCAACAAAATCGCACTACTAATATTAGTATTGAAGACAAAAATGTACCTATAAGTATTCAAAATATATTTTATAGAGTAAAACTTATTGAGATAGATAATTATGCCTCTTATTCTGATATATATTGGGTAAAAAGAAGAAAATCAATTGCAGAGTATGGATTTAAAATGGACAATAACTCATTTGAAAATGAATTGCACTGTATTTTATTAAAAGATTTTAATGACAAGTTTTCCATACTTGTATATGACTATAAAGGGAATTTAATGAAAGAAAATTGGCAGTTTGCACCAAAAAAAATAAATGATACAATTGTATTAAATCGGTTAGAAAATTTTGAAGCAGGTGTTTACTATTTTGAATTAAACTCAAAAGACAAAAAGTATATTCTCGAAGGGTATAAAAAAGACTAAGGTTTAAATATCTTTTTAGCTATAAAAAGTGTTATTACCATGGCGGTAATACCAATGTAGCCAAGCCATTGATAATTGGCAATACTTTCGTTGGCATTTTTTGTAATAATAAATCCGCTCATTAAAGCAGCTATACCACTACCCAATTGTTGCATACTACTATTAAAACTTTGAAAACTTCCTCTATGCTCAGCCTTTACCACATTACTTACCATAGCTTGCAACGTAACGCCTCTGCCTGTAGCTACTGTAAACCATAAGCCAAAAATGGTTAACACAATCCAGTAAGGAATGGTAACTAAATTTGTAATTAAAAACATTAAGGGTAAAGAAATGATTAAGCAAATGGTGAATATTTTTAGCTTGCCAATTTTATCGGATAATCTACCTAAATAATTTGCTGAAACAAATGCAGCAATACCACCAACTAAATAAATTAATGGGGTTAATTTTTTGCTGTAGCCCAAATTAAATTCCATGTACGGATTAATGAATGGCACAATTATAAAATGTGCAAACATCATCATTGCAGAAAAAATTAATGCTTTATATTGACGTTCATCTTTAAAAACTGCAAAAAAACCTTCGGTACTTATTTTTGGTTTTATATTGGCAGTTAATAAATGTTGATTCATAGCTGGTATAAAATAAATTAAAAAAGGAACAAGCACTAAACCAAATGCCGCTATAAAAATGAATGGAGCATGCCAGCTAATTAAATTGGCCAAATACAATGCTAATGGAATACCAACTGTACTTGCTACTGCAAACGACGACATTACAGCACCCATTGCCCTTCCCCTACGTTCGTAGGTAAATAAATCGGATACTATTGAAATTACTTGAGCACCAATTAAACCACCAAACAAACCAGCCACCACTCTTGCCGCTAATAAAAAAGTATAGGTTGGGGCAAAGCCACAAGCAAACGTCGCAACTAAAAAACCGCAATAGGCAAGTATTAAAACCTTTTTTCTATCAAAACCATCTACAAAAAAAGCTGCAGCAAAGCCACTAACGCTTGCACTTATGGTGTAACTAGCCACCAAAAAACTAAATTGCTGTGGCGATATTTTAAAAAATGGCATAAGATAATTGCCCAATGGCATCATTATCATAAAATCTAAAATATGGGTAAAATTTAATGCAGATAATAAAAAAAGGATAATTCGTTCTTTTTTGTTCATTTGGTGGGTTGAGGTGCAAATTTACGGCTTTAGGTTTGCAGTTTGGGTGTAGAAGTATCAATAAAATAAATTAATTAAAAATAGTATATTAAAATAGATTTTGTTACCATCTTTAGTTTTTTATAGCAGCATAATTGGCGACGCTCCGTTTAACATTGGTATAAATGGCATCTTTAAAGCCAATATATATTTGGCCAGTAACCACATATTTCAATAAATATCCATTATTAATTATCAATTCTTAATTAATAATTGTACCTTTGCTGCCCGTTAAAAAAACGGACTTAACAATATTTATAACTGTTTTCATCTTACCAAAAGATAAAAACAAAAAACAAGGGAAATGAACAATTACGAATTGATGGTGATTTTTACCCCTGTGTTGTCTGACGAAGATTTT
>JANNWD010000532.1:0-1623 GCA_031408315.1 Bacteroidota bacterium | reverse complement strand
GAATCGGCAATTCTGTCATGTGAGCCGAGTAAATAGCGAACAAAATTCCAAGACCTGTCAAATCCCATCCAACCGATAAATGACTTGAGTTGGTCAATGGCATTTTCGCCATTGACAGCACGAATAAAAGCGAACGGATCGGACATGCCCCACACTGCATTGAAGCCTAATTCACGAATTACTTTCCCCCAGCGATCTTGCTGTTCGCTCGTCCATTCGGCGATGAAATATTTATCGCGCCAATCGGGATTTTCGCGGAGTCCGGCAATAATATGTTGAGTGCATTCCCATGTCAGGGTATGCGCCATATCAAACCGCAAACCATCGCCCCGATATTCATTTAACATCATCCGAGCGTGGTCGAGTAAAAAGTTTTGGACTTCGGATTTCCAGTGCGCGAACGAGCGACCGTCTTCATCCCGCGCAGGTTCATAGTGAAATGGGTCTTCAAAATAAATCCCGCCGCCATCGGTGGTATTGCCATCGTATTGCCAGTAGTGATTGTGACTGGTCGAAGCGTGATGATAAACCACATCAAAAATCACCGCTAGACCGTGCCTGTGGGCTTTATCTACGAGCGATCTAAGCTGCGCTGGAGTCCCGTACCCATTATGCGGTGCAAACAGGTTGGTGGCTCCATAACCTTCCCCATCGATGCCATCCACTTGCTCGGTTGGTAATAGTTGGAGGGCGTTAAAGCCGAGTTCGCGGATATATCCGAGCTTCGTCTCAAAGTCGGCAAATGTGGCATAAGTTGAGATATTCAGATGGTCGTTTAGTCCGGCAAACGACCCGACATGCGCCTCATAAATAATCAAATCTGCAAATTTGGGCGTAGCAAATTCAGACCACTGTTGCTGCCAATCGACGACGATGCCTCTGGCATTATTTTCAGCACTTTCGACTTGCCGTGCGTAGGCATCAACACGAGTCAAGATGCCGCCTGGATTGTGAGCATCCCCGCCTTTATTAACGAGCGAGAATTGATAGGGTTGACCTGCCACCACACCCGCCACATCTACCGACCAATAGCTAGAATTACTCGGTTCTGGTGCGAGGGCAACTTGAGACATCTGTTCGTCGTGCCAAAGATCGACGGCAACTGCAATCGCATTCGGTGCCCAAACTCGAAACGAACACACATCACCAACCAAATTTGCACCCATCCCAGGATGAACGCTGGCGAGATGAGCGGATACAGATCGATCGACTGTCATCAAAGATATCCTCGCGATTTTGGATTTTATCTAACTGAGTAGCCAAGCACTTACAAAAATAAAAATAATTAGTCGAGCCTAAAACTATCCATATTCACACTAGCTTTAAAATGTGAGGAAGTTGTGAGGTAAATACAGCATATTTTGCTGGAATTGCGTTGCTAATAACTATAAGTTATGCCCAGCAATAACCACAGAATTCTATCCAGACAAAACAAGCCGAAAACAATCAAGATATTTACAAAGATTAGTAATATTCTGTGCTTATTTATTAAGGTATTTTTATCTATGTCTTTAGAGAGAGGGTTTTATTTGTCTAATCGATTCAACTGGAGGTAAGAACATTAATTTTTTCTATTATAGTAGTATTCACCATGATATAATATCTTATTATTGCATTAGGTTT
>JANNWD010000531.1:0-6225 GCA_031408315.1 Bacteroidota bacterium | reverse complement strand
AAGCACAAAGGGTATTGGAGTTTACAAAAAGGGATAAAGCGTTTTTTAGATAGTATGGATAGAAGAGTTTACACCTACATAACCTATCCGTATAAAAAAGGCGATGTAAAAGACAGTACTTTTTTTATAAAAACTCTACAGAAACGCCTGGCCGAAGGCAATTTCATTGATTTTACTAACAAACTGCCCGACTCTGCACAATTATCAATTGCAGTTAAAAAATATCAAAAATATAAAGGCTTTAAAGCCGATGGTACCATATCTACTTCTTTAATACGAACATTAAATGTAAGCGATGCAGAGCGTTTTAAACGTATTGCAATTACGTTGGATAGGTACAAGCAAATGCCAGAAAATATGCCCAAAAAATATATTTGGGTAAACATACCTGGTTATTATTTGCAAGTATGGGATAATGATACAGTAGCTTTAGAAAGCAAAGTAATTGTTGGTAAAGTTGAAACAAGAACACCCTTACTTACCAGCAAAATTACTGATATGGTTACTTATCCAACATGGACGGTGCCAACTAGTATAATTGCTAAACAATATCTACCTAAATTAAAAAATAACCCTAATTATTTAAGCCGCTTAGGCTTACGCTTGGTAAATGGCAAGGGGCAAACAATTAGTGGTGGAAGCGTAAATTGGAGCAGATATACCAAAGGGATTCCTTTTAAGGTAATGCAAGGCAGTGGAGATAATAATGCATTGGGAGTATTTAAATTTAACTTTAATAATCCTTATGCCGTTTATTTGCATGATACTAACCAGCGGTATTTGTTTAAAAATGGAAGTAGAGCATTAAGCCACGGTTGTGTAAGGGTGCAAGAGTGGGAAAAATTGGCCTTTTATATTTCTCGTAATGATAGTATGAATTTAAAAACTGGAGATACATTACGTTACAATACCGATTCTATACGAAATTGGATTGCCCAAAAAGAAAACCATAGGTTAGATGTAAAAAACCAAATACCCGTTTACATCCGCTATTTTAGCTGTGAGGGTAAAGATGGTAAGGTTAAATTTTACGATGATATTTATGGAGAAGATAAAGTTTTGAGAGAAAAATATTTTGCTACTAAATAAATAAACCTATCTTAACGGAAATCAAACATCTTTAACATGATTAATAAAACAAATATATTTAGGTTTTGCTATGTATTAGTTTTATGTAATTGCCTTGCCGCAATACCACAACTTGTTTTTTGCCAAGATAAGGCAGTAACTGTAAAAAAAACCACTCAAAAATCGGGAAAGGTGCTTTATGGCACAGCCAGCTTTTATGCCAATAAATTTGAAGGTAGAAAAACGGCTAATGGAGAAATTTTTAGCCAAAAAAAACTAACCGCAGCTTGTAATGTACTGCCATTAGGTACTTGGATAAGAGTTATCAATTTACGCAATAATAAATCGATAATTGTAAAAACAAATGATAGGCTTCATCCATCTATGAAAAGAATTGTTGATTTAAGTAAAATTGCCGCTCAAAAATTAGATTTTATCAATACAGGCTTAACAAGGGTAAAAGTGGAAGTATTAGGCAAAAAGAAACCAATTAATTAACGATTTTTATAACACGACTTTAAACTAATTTTTATTATTAACTAACTGGGTATAATTATGTGGTAAATTATTTCAGTATTTCCTTTTAAGCAGCTATTTTTGCCACGATTTACGAAAACAACAATTATGAAGAAAATTCTTTTATCGCTATTTACTATTACATTATTTGTAACAGCTTTTAGTCAAAATCAATACAAAAAACTTCCATCTCTTGGTATTCATTTTGTATTAAACGATTTTAAAACAGCAGCTGATGTTAGATCGATTGGTTTAGCAAATGTTATTAAAGCTAATAAATATGGTAAAACTGGCAGAATGAATGCTGGAATTGCAATAAGCTACTTACAGGGTTTAAGCAATCATGTTGATTTTGCTGGAACTTTAACCGGCTCTTATTTAGACTATCCCATTCCTGGAAAAACATCTAGCTCAAGTAACAACAACAATCTTTTATTAGAGGCGGTAGCTACAGCAAATTTAAAATTATTGACCGACAAATATTGTGTTAGCCCTTTTTTAACATTAGGTGTAGGTGCTTCAAAATACAAAGGTTATTATAATGCTTTTATACCTGCAGGTGTTGGTATTCAAGTAAAATTATTTGATGATGTATTTGCTTTACTTAATTCTCAATATAGAATACCTGTTACTGAAAATGCAGCATATCATTTTTACCACAGCTTTGGTATAGCTGCTCCTATTGCAAAACGAAAAGAAGTTGCTCCAGTAGTTATTGCTCCTCCAGTAATAGAAGCACCAAAAGATAAAGATGGTGATGGTGTTTTAGATGCAGATGATAAATGTCCAGATGTTGCTGGTATTGCTTCTTTACAAGGTTGTCCTGATAAGGATGGTGATGGCATTACAGATGCTGATGACAAATGTCCTGATGTTGCAGGGTTGGCTCGTTATCAAGGTTGCCCAATACCAGATACAGATAAAGATGGTATAAATGATGAAGAAGATAAGTGTGTAAATGAACCTGGTGTGGCTCGTTACCAAGGTTGTCCAATACCAGATACAGATAAAGATGGCGTTAACGACGAAGAAGATAAGTGTATAAACGAAGCTGGTCCAGCAAGTAACTTTGGTTGCCCAGTGATTAACGAAGTAATTATAAAAAGAATTAATGCTGCTGCAAAGAATGTATTTTTTGCGACAGGTAGTGCTAAATTATTAGCAAAATCATTTAAGCCTTTAAATGATGTAGTTAAAGTTTTAAACGAAAATCCTAGTTACAATTTAACGGTTGATGGTCATACCGATAATACAGGAAAGGCTGATAAAAATCAAATATTATCAGAAAATAGAGCAGCCTCGGTTGTTGCCTATTTAGAGAGCAAAGGAATTACTGCTGATAGATTAGCAAGTGCAGGTTACGGACAAGATAAGCCAGCTGCAGACAACAAAACTGCTGCAGGAAGAGCATTAAACAGAAGAGTAGAAATGACTGCTAAAAATTATAAATAATAGTATTTAAACATAGAAAAAATCCTCTTGCAGAACTGTAAGAGGATTTTTTTATTTCATCATATTTTTTATCAATTACCATTTATGCATAAAATAATTGCCATTTCTTCTATTATCATATATACCTTAAGTTATTCTACAGCTATAGCACAATACGCTAAAGTTAAAAATCTAATAAACGATTCTATAACTGTTAGTTTAAATGAAGTATATAAGCAAAAGCAGTTTAATGGGTTTTCTGTGGCTATTGTAAACGAAAAGGGGGTAGTTTATCAGCAAGGTATTGGTTACGCTAATGTAGTAAAAAAGAAAAAATATACAGCTAATACAATACAAAATATAGGCTCAATTTCTAAAACATTAATTGGAATAGCATTACTAAAAGCTCAGGAGTTAGGTAAGCTAAAGCTAGATGATGATATTAATACCTATCTGCCTTTTAAAATACAAAATCCGTTTGCCCCCAATGCTAAAATTACTCTGTTAAACTTAGCCACACACACATCAACTATTGCTGATAACGAATATTATTTAAAAAGAAATTACATTTTAAAACCACATCAAAATTTAAAAAATAAAAGAGTAAATTTTGGCGATGAGCAAATATTTAATAAATACGATTCTATTTTGCCAATGAAAGATTTTTTACAAAATGTACTAACCACAAATGGTAAATGGTTTACTAAACAAAGTTTTATAGAACACCAACCCGGAGAAATATATGAATATACAAACGTTGGAGCTACGTTGGCTGCTTACATAATTGAATTGGCTACTAACGAACCATTTGATGTATTTACACAAAAATATATTTTAAATCCACTAAAAATGAATGCATCTGGTTGGAAGTTTAGCACTGTAAAATATGCTAACTATTCCCAACTTTATCAAACACCCGATACAGTTTTGCCGCATTATTTCTTAATTACTTACCCCGATGGTAATTTTATTTCATCAGCAAATGATATGGCTAAATATTTAACCGAATTAATAAAAGGCCATAACGGAAATGGAATATTACTAACCAAAGAAAGCTATACACAATTTTACAAGCAACAACTAACAGCAAGTAATTTTATAAAACGAAACGAAAAAAATCCTTACAACGATGGATACAACGCTGGTATTTTTATTGGCTTTAGTGCAGCTGGTAACATTGGTCATACTGGCGGCGATCCTGGTGTATCTACTATGTTGTTTTTTAATCCTACCACAAAAATTGGAAGATTATTAATTACAAATACCAATATTATGAACAAAGCAGGCAATAAACAATTTTTTGCCATTTGGGATGTGTTAGACAAATACAAACAATAATTTTTTATGTATAACGAATCAAGACCAAGAGTACAGCTTTATTTATCCAACCTAGATAAAAAAATAGAACTACTGGGCAAAATTTTTGTAATGCTTTTGTGGGTTATTACGTTAGTTGCTTTTTTTAATTTGCCCCAAATTATTCCAACGCATTTCAACGCCAAAGGGCAGGTGGATGATTATGGTAGTAAGCTAACTCTATTTATTTTACCAGTTGTTGCTACACTATTGTACTTTTTATTATCTTTTTTAAATAACTATCCACACTTATTTAATTATGCAACCATAATAACCGAAAAAAATGCTGAGCAGCAATATACATTTGCCACAAGAATTTTACGTTATGTAAAAGTTGCCATCTTAATAATTTTTAGTGGAACTACATTATTTACTTATTTAACCAGCACGGGAATTATAGATGGATTAGGATGGTGGTTTTTACCATTTTGTTTTACTTTAATTTTTGTACCAATTATAGTAAGTATTTACTACTCTGTAAAAAAGTAAAACAAGTAATACCTTTTAATTTTTACGATAGATTAGCAAGTGCCTTTTATAGTAAATTAATTCAATTGGTTTTTTAAACTATTTTATAATTTTTTAAGTGATAAATTAACTTCTATTGGGTTAAAAATAAATTAGCCAACGGGTTTAAATTCTATAAAAAAGAAAGATAATTAATAAAATATATTCAAGCATTAATTTAGAATACAAAAATTAAACAGATTAAAATAGTTTAAAAAAATCATTGTAATTTTGAGCACTTAAATCTAACAAAAAACAATAATAGTATGGATACAAATGCAACATCGTACAATGTAAATGGCGAAAGTAAATGTCCTTTTTCTGGAACGGCATTAAAACAAGGTGCAGGAGGTGGTACAAGAAATACGGATTGGTGGCCTAACCAATTAAAGTTAAATATTCTACGTCAATATTCAGCTTCAGCTAACCCAATGGATGCTTCATTTGATTATGTGGCTGCGTTTAATAGTATTGATTATACTGGATTGAAGAAAGATATTTTTGAGCTAATGACCACATCGCAAGACTGGTGGCCAGCAGATTATGGTCATTACGGACCTTTTTTTATACGTATGGCATGGCATAGTGCAGGCACCTATCGTATTGCAGATGGTAGAGGTGGTGGAGGTTTTGGCACACAACGTTTTGCTCCATTAAATAGCTGGCCCGATAATGCAAATTTAGACAAGGCCCGTTTGTTACTTTGGCCTATCAAACAAAAATATGGTCAAAAAATTTCCTGGGCAGATTTAATGATTCTTGCTGGCAATTGTGCAATAGAATCCATGGGATTAAAACCATTTGGTTTTGCCGGCGGCAGAGAAGATGTGTGGGAGCCAGCCGAAGATATATATATTGGGGATCAGAAAAAGAATGGCTTGGAGATAAGCGTTATTCTGGCAATAGAGAATTAGAAAATCCATTAGCAGCTGTGCAAATGGGCTTAATTTATGTAAACCCAGAAGGACCTAACGGTAACCCAGACCCATTAGCATCGGCACATGATATTAGAGAAACTTTTGCAAGAATGGCAATGAACGATGAAGAAACCGTGGCATTAATTGCCGGAGGGCACACATTTGGTAAAACCCATGGTGCCGCTGACCCAGGCATATATGTAGGCGTAGAGCCAGCTGCGGCAGGTATCGAAGAGCAAAGCCTTGGGTGGAAAAATACATTTGGTACAGGGAATGGTGCCGATACTATTACCAGCGGATTAGAAGGAGCTTGGACAACTACACCAGCCAAATGGAGCCATGATTATTTTAAACACTTATTTGAGTTTGAATGGGAGCTTACTAAAAGCCCAGCAGGTGCCCACCAATGGCAGCCTGTAAATGGCGGCGG
>JANNWD010000530.1:0-10043 GCA_031408315.1 Bacteroidota bacterium | reverse complement strand
CTACATTTGGCCTACCTGTTATTGCTACTGTAAAACTCATTGTGCAGTTGGCGGTTGGCAGTTTGCAGTTGGCTGTCTGTGTTAGTAGATAGCAATTACAAATTAAATACCCAACCTATTTTATTTTTATAAATATTTTTCTGGATTGCTTATAATTGAACCTAACATTCTTCCTATTTCGGCAACCTTTTCACTAAATGTTTTAAACTGAATTTCGGATATATATTTACAACTAAATGCAAACATTATCCATACTTCGGTTTCTGTATTTTCTGCATCACAATCTGTAAGTTTACTTACAAAGTGTGCAGGATATTTTCTTCTTCGATATGCTTCTCCAAAGTTTGCACAAACCGATCTTGAACTTCTTCTTATTTGATCTATTAAACTAAATTTTTCTTCTGGTGGAAATGTTTTACTTATTTCAAAAATTTCCATTGCTAATTTATACGCCTTTCTAAAAACTTCTAAATCTTTATAGCTTCCCATTTTTTAAGAGTTGGCAGTTAGCAGTTTGCAATTAGCAAGATGTAATTATTTAAATATTTTTTGTAATTTCAACAGTTAAAAATTTAACTGCCCACTGCCCACTGCCCACTGCCCACTGCCCACTGCCCACTGCCCACTGCCCACTGCCCACAGCCCACTGCCCACTGCCCACTGCTAATACCCATACTCCCTCAACTGCATTTCGTTATCTCTCCACTTTGGTCTAACTTTTACAAATAATTCTAAAAACACTTTACTGTCTAAAAACGTTTCAATATCTTTTCTTGCTTCGGTGCCTATCTTTTTTATCATGCTACCGCCTCCCCCTAAGATAATACCTTTTTGGGTTTCTCTTTGCACAATAATTTCGGCACGTATTTTTATAAGAGTTAATTTTTCTTTAAACTCTTGCACAACTACTGTAGTGTGATAAGGTATTTCATCGCCAAAAAATTGGAATATTTTTTCTCTTACCATTTCGCCTACAAAAAATTTGGTAGGCATATCGCTAAGGTCGTCGCCTTCGTAAAAAGGTTGTCCTTCGGGCAAAAGTTTAATAATATTTTTTAGCAAGAAATCTAGTCCGTTTTTTTTAAGGGCAGATAAAATAGTGATGTCTTTACAGTACGATTGTTTTCTATAAAAATCTACTACCAAATTTTGTTGGTCCTCACTTACTTTATCGGCTTTATTTAAAACTACTATTGCTGGTACTTTTAATTTTAGGGCCGAAAATATTTGATGGCTTTCTTCTGGTGCCTCATTAATGTCGGTAATTAGTAAAGCCACATCAGCATCTTCCAAACTACCCTTTACAGCCGACATCATTTTTTCATGCAGTTTGTATTTAGGTTCAATAATACCGGGAGTATCACTAAAAATAATTTGATACTCTTTGGTAGACAAAATGCCTTTTATACGGTGCCTTGTGGTTTGTACCTTATGAGATACAATAGCCAATTTTTCTCCAATTAAAGCATTTAGCAGAGTGCTTTTGCCAGCGTTTGGCTTACCAAATATGTTTACAAAACCTGATTTCATTTATAAAATATATTGCACATAAAAGAAACAAAGATTACTACTAAACAACGAAAAATTAGGATTTTATTGATTGTAATAAAAGACAAAGGACACAAATTAAACTTTGTGTCCTTTGTTAACGTTGTTTCTTTGTGTGAAACTTGATGAGTTGCGAAGCTTGGGATCGAACCAAGGACCTTCGGGTTATGAGCCCGACGAGCTACCGCTGCTCTACTTCGCAATGCAAAAGTAATGCTTTACGAAGTAGTTGCCAAATAATAAAGGGTTTTAACTACAACTTGCATTTAAAAGCCTTACTGTTATTGAGTTTTACTAACTCTTTTTTATTGAGCTGCCATCTTTAGCAGATGATTTTTTTATGGTTGGGGTTCCTTCGTATCGGATAGAACTACCATCGTTAGCAGATGCTGTTAACTCCTTTGTTACGTTTATTTTTAGGGATGATCCATCATTTGCTTCTGCATTGCATACATCCGATACAAACTCATCGGCATCAAAAGATGAGCCATCATTTACTTCTACATTTAGGGTTGATGATTTGCCTGTTAACAACATACTAGAGCCATCTTTTACAGAGGCAGTTAAAGTAGTGGCATTAAAATTTTCTAGCTTTACGCTGCTACCATCGTTACAGTTTATATTAATATTATCTAGGTTAAATTTATTGGTGTTTTTTACTGTACATCCATCATTAATATCTAATGTTGAAAGTTTTGGCAAACTTACTTTTACTTTAACCCATCTATTTTTATAATCGCTATTCATCCATTTTTTTTGTTTTACAGAAATAATCAATATTCCATTAACTACTTCTGTTTTTAGCTCATCTAAATATTTTTGTTGAGATGCACTTGCATTTACAGTATTTTCATCTGCCTGCGTTAAAATCAACTCAATACCATCGCTAATTTTTATGCCGTTAAACGATTCTTTTACAACTCTTTGTTCTGCAACTTTTTCTTGTGCAGTTGCCGATAAACCAAGGATTAAGCTTAATGCTACTAGTAATTTTTTCATGTTAATTAGTTTTTACTTTTATAAAGTAACAAATAGTTTATCTTTGTTGCATCAAGTTCTAAAAAAATCGCAAAATTTACGGGGTGCTTCATAAAATTAAAGCTGAGATTAAACCCGTTAAACCTGAACATGATAATGCCGGCGGAGGGAGAAATGACTTATTTCGACGATATATTTTGGTTAAGCACACAACCGAAATTTTGCACAAATTTTATTGTAATGAAACAACTAATGACCATTTTGGCATTGTGTACTAATGCTTTTTGTGCTACTGCCCAAACTAAACCATTTAACGATACTAGCTTTTTACAACCTGTAGAAGTTACGGCAATAAGGGCAGCGGATAAAAGTCCGTTTGCAAAAACTAATCTTACCAAAATACAAATAGAAAAATATAATTTGGGGCAAGATTTACCTTTTCTTTTAAACCAAACTCCAAGTGTGGTTATAAACTCCGATGCCGGTAACGGTGTAGGCTACACTGGAATAAGATTGAGAGGTACCGATGCTAGCCGAATTAATGTAACACTTAACGGAATACCCTATAATGATGCCGAAAGCCAAGGTACTTTTTTTGTGGATTTACCCGATTTTGCAAGTAGCATAAACACTATACAAATACAACGTGGCGTTGGTACAAGTAGCAATGGTGCAGGTGCTTTTGGTGGCAGTATTAATTTAAGTACTAACGAAGTAAACACACTAAAATATGCCGAACTAAATAATAGCTACGGCAGTTTTAACACCCTAAAAAATACTGTAAAATTTGGTAGTGGTTTATTAGGTAAACACTTTACAATTGATGGAAGATTAAGCAATATCACTAGCGATGGATATATTGACAGGGCTACAAGTAAATTATCATCTGGCTATTTAACGGCAGCTTATGTCAGTGCAAATTCATCTATACGATTAAATATTTTTACCGGCAAAGAAAGAACCTACCAAGCCTGGAATGGTGTAGCAGAACCAATTTTAAAAACTAACAGAACCTACAACCCTAGCGGCACAGAACGAACAGGTACTCCTTATGAAAATGAAGTGGATGATTACACTCAAACACACTACCAACTTTTTTTTAATCAAAAAATAAATAATTTTTGGGCTGGAAATATGGCTATTTTTTTAACCAAGGGTAAAGGTTTTTACGAACAGTACAAAGCAGATAGAAAGCTTTCATCATTTGGGTTGCCCGATTATTTTGATGGAACAGCTACTATAAAAAAAACAGATATTGTTAGGCGACTTTGGTTAGATAATGATTTTTATGGCAATATATTTTCTCTTCAATACAAAAAAGAAAGAATACAATTTACAATTGGCGGAGGATGGAATAAATATGATGGAACACATTATGGCGAAATAATTTGGGCTGCTACGCAAGCTGCTGTTCCAAAAAATTATAGATGGTATGATTTACCAGCAACAAAAAAAGATTTTAGCCTTTACACAAAATGGACACAACAGCTAAATAACTACTGGCAAAGCTTTGTAGATGTGCAATACAGAACTATTAATTACAGTATTAATGGGTTTAGAGATAACCCAACAATTGATGTAAACAATACCTATAATTTTGTTAATCCAAAAATTGGTTTTACCTATAATAAAAATAATTGGCAGTGGTACGTTAGTTATGCAAGGGCAGCTAAAGAACCTAACAGAAATGACTTTGAAGTTGCACAAAACGAACAACCAAAAGCAGAGCAATTAAACGATTTTGAAATGGGTATTGAAAAGAAAAAAATGAATTATAATTATGGTGCTACATTGTACTACATGCAGTACAAAAACCAATTGGTACTTACAGGTAAAGTAAATGATGTAGGTGCATATACAAGAACCAACATACCTACTAGCTACCGCTTTGGCATTGAGTTACAAGGTGGTTTTGCTATACATAAAAAACTAAGTATTGCTGGCAATATTGCCTTTAGCAATAACAAACTTAAAAACTTTACAGAGTATATTGACGACTATGATAATGGTGGACAACAACTAAAAATGTACAACAAAAGCACCATTGCATTTTCACCGAGTGTGGTGGTGGGCAATACCATAACTGTTGTACCTTTTAAAAATGCTACTATAAATTTATTAAGTAAATATGTGGGCAAACAGTACATGGATAATACCGCCAACTATACCCGAAGCCTGAATGCTTTTTTTGTACAAGATGTAAATTTGAATTACAATTTATCAGGCAAAACTTTAAAAAATACCCAATTTATTGTACAACTAAATAATGTATTTAATAAAAAATACGAGCCCAATGGCTATACCTTTAGTTACATTTACGGAGGAGATTTAACTACAGAAAATTTTTACTTTCCTATGGCTGGTTTTAATGTAATGGTGGGGGTTAATGTTAGGTTGTAGTTTTATCCCCCATACAATTCCTTCCATCCCAACATGCCGCCAGTTAAATTGCTTACGTTGGTAAAGCCAAAGGTTTCTAGCATCATACAAGCGTTCATGCTGCGTTGGCCACTGCGGCAGTAGCAAATAACTTGTTGGTCTTTTAAATCTTCAATATCTTCTATTTGCATTGTTTGTATTTTACCTAGTGGCACTAACAAACCACCAATATTAAACTCTACATTTTCGTGTGGTTCTCTTACGTCAACTAAATTTAGGTTTTCGCCATTTTGCAGGCGTAGCTTTATTTCTTCTGGGGTTACATAATTCATACTTATTTATCTTTTGTGTTAGTAGTTTTTTCAGTTTTTTTATCTTTTGTACCTTTAGTTGGTAACGCAATAGAATCTCTTCCTGCTCTCATTTCGGGTGCAATAAATAAATCCATTAATTGTCCGCTAGTTATATAGTTTGGTTGTTGTTCTTCGTTATATCGTTTTGGATTTTGATCGTAAACATACGCATTGGCACTATCTTTTAAAGCCCCATCGCTAACAGTTGCTGCAAGATTGAGTCCATTATCTGCTAAATATTTTTTTGCTTCGGCATAAGTCAACCCAATTAAATTAGGTACAATCATTTGTCTTTCATCTAAGCCAGAACCTACAACTAAAGTTATTTTACTACCCCAAGGCAGTTTAGTTTTTTCGGTTATTTTGTTGCCGTTGTATTGTTGCTCAATGATAGAGCCTTGCATAAAGTCGGGCCTAAAAATAGTGTCTTGCAATTTTAAGTGATTACGAGTAAGCATATCCAATGCAAAACTCAAACTCAGCCCATCCAATTTTGGCATTTCTATCATTGGAGGTATTACTTTATTTACGGTTAAAAAAACAGTACGGTTAATTTTTACTGTAGCATTACCTTCGGGTAATTGTTTTAATACAATTCCGTTGGCAGCAGTATCGGTATAAATGCTGTCTTGTATTCTAACTTCAAAACCTTTGCTTTCTAATAATTTTATGACCTCTGCAGTTTTTTTATTTAGCACTTGTGGTACGGTTAAATAATCGCCATGCTTAGTCATCCAACCAAGGGTTTTTAAAAACAAATAGCCTAATAAAAAAAGCAATGCAATTGCTGCCAAGGCGTTTACCCAAAATGGTTTATTGGTTATAAATTTAAACATCTTTTATTCTGTTAATTTGTTTATCCTGTTAATCTGTTTAATTGTTAATTCGTAAATTTGCACTCCATTTTTTTTACTGCAAACTGCAAACTGCAAACTGCAAACTGCAAACTATCAACTGCCCAACGCTTCTTCAATCAATGCCGAGTAAAAGTCTTTCAACGTCCACCCCATTGCCAATACTTGCTGTGGTACAATACTAGCAGCACTTTGCCCAGGCACTGTATTAATCTCTAACATATACGGATTAGCATCTGCTTCGTTGTAAATAAAATCTATTCGTACAATGCCATTGCAATTAAAAATGCTGTAAGCTGTTTTTGCAGCAGCTCTAATTTTTTCTACAATCGCTTCATCAACATTGGCTGGTGTTACTTCTTCACTAGCTCCTTCATATTTTGCTTCGTAATCAAAAAATTCTTTTTTACTAATAATTTCTGTTATAGGCAATGCAATTATTTGGCCTTTACTTTTAAAAACGCCAATGGTAAATTCTCTGCCTTTAATAAATTCTTCTACCAATACTTGGTCATCCTCTTTAAATGCTTTTTCAATTGCGGCATCTAAATCTTTAGCCTCGTTTACTTTACTCATACCAATACTACTACCGCCGTTATTGGGTTTTACAAAAACCGGTAATGTTAACTGACTTAACACAGTTGTAGATGTAGTTGGCACATCTTTAAACAAATGCAAAGATTTTGCTACATACATCCCTGCAAAAGCAGCAACTGCAACTGTGTATCTTTTATTAAATGTTAATGCACTTGTAGCAGCATCGCAACTTGTGTATGGTATATGAAGGCAATCAAAATAGCCTTGCAGTTTTCCATCTTCGCCAGGTGTGCCGTGTAAGCCTACTAATACGGCATCAAAATTTATTTTAGCACCATTAACAGTAATAGAAAAATCATTTTTATCTACCATTATTTTTTCGCCTGTGGCAGATAAGTAAAACCACCCTTGTGGGTGAATATCAATGGTATAACAATCCCATTTTGAAGTATCAATATTAGCCGCCATTTGTTGGGCACTTTTGTACGAAATAACGGCTTCGCCAGAGTAACCACCTGTTATTAATGCAATATTTTTATTCATGTATAAAATAATCTTTTAAAACGCTGTAAAGTAACCAATAATCTTTTTTATTAGTACAATAAAAAAGTTAATTCTTTTGTTGTACTTCTTCAATATTCAATCCCTCATTTCCACTATCTAATACAAAACGCCAACTTCCATCGGCTTGTTTTTTCCAAATACTTACATACGTTCCAAATAGAGTAGTGTCTGAGGTTTTGGGTTGCATTTTGTAAATTCCGTAGGTATAACCTAACTCACCAGATTGTGCTATTGTGCCCCCTTGTGGCTCCCAAACTAATGTGTACTCATTATCATTTTGCTGACTTAAATAATCAATAGCGTTTGCTCCAATTATTGGCATTTCGTTAGGGCGTAACAATACTCCATTGCTATCTATGTATTCCATAAATGCTGTTTTCATTCCTTTTTCTGCACTTAGCTTACTAAATGATTTATCGGCATCTATCATTTTTATTTTTTCATCAATCAATTTTGTATCTACTTTAGGTTTTTTTGTAAAATAGTTGCAGCTGCTTAAAGTTGATATTGATAAAATGAGAAGTAACGTTTTATTCATGTAAAAAAATATGTACAAATATAAAGTTTTAGAATTAGAAATTACCTCTCCCTAACCCCTCTCTAAAAGGTGAGGAAACAAAAAAGCGAAAGTATTTTTCAATACCCTCGCCATTGTAGCAGGAAATATCACCTGCCTGTAATACTCCGATAAAATCGGAGTTATGTAAAAATTTTATAAATGCATTCTATCTTTCTTAGCTAAAAGTTCATCAACAGTTTCTTTATACATTTCATCTGGCACACAGCAATCTACTGGGCAAACTGCAGCACATTGTGGCTCCTCATGAAAACCTTGGCACTCTGTGCACTTATTAGGTGTAATGTAGTATACATCTGCAGCCACAGGAGCATTACGTAAATCTGCACCCACTTCTGTACCGTCCATTAATTTAAACATCCCTTTTACAGTTGTTCCATTGGCTGCTGCCCACTCTACACCGCCTTCGTAAATAGCGTTATTAGGACATTCAGGCTCACAAGCCCCACAATTTATACACTCATCTGTTATTTTTATGGCCATTTTTATATTCTATTTTAGATTAACGATTTTAGTTTCAATAATTTTGCTACACAAATGTAAATAAGGAATAATGAAATTACAAAATAGGATTGAACTTTTATTGAAACTTAGTGATTATTTACAAAGTAATACCGAGGAATTGCAAACTGCAAAACAAAGGGCTTATATAGAAAACGGTTGGTTTGTGCCTGAGTTTATTGATTTAGCTATAAATAATATAGTAACCCAATTTTTACAAAAAGACAAACTGGAAAATTGGGCTACCCATTATAGCCTAGATGATAATATTAGTGGAAAAAATGTAGGTATTGTAATGGCAGGTAATATTCCACTAGTGGGCTTTCATGATTTTTTATGTGTGTTTGTTAGTGGGCATAAGCAGACCATAAAATTAAGCAGCAAGGATAGTGTATTACTAAAACATTTTGTTGGTAAGATGATTGAATGGGATACCGATTGTGCCATCATTTTTGAATTTGCCGAAATGCTAAAAGGCTGTGATGCTTACATTGCAACTGGTAGTAATAATAGTGGTAGATATTTTGAACAATATTTTGGAAAGTATGCCCATATTATTCGTCGAAATCGTACATCGGTAGCGGTTTTAACAGGCAACGAAACAATAGAAGATTTAAAAAAATTAGCCGACGATATACATGTCTATTTTGGCCTAGGTTGCAGAAATGTTACCAAAATTTATGTGCCAAATAATTACGATTTTGTACCGTTGTTAAGAAGCTTTGATAGCTATAAATACTTTGCTGATCACAACAAATATAAAAACAATTACGATTATCAATTATCTCTTGCGTTGTTAAATAATATTTATTATATGACTAATGAGGCTACGTTATTAATTGAAAATGAACAAGTATTTTCCGCTATTAGCCAGTTTAATTATAGCTTTTACAACAATATAAATGAATTAAGCGTTTTAAATAATAATGAAGCCATACAGTGCATTGTGGGAAAAGATTTTGTACCTTTTGGTAAGGCACAGCAGCCTAGCTTGTTTGATTATGCTGATGGTTTAGACACAATGGGGTTTTTGTTAGGATTGTAAGGCATCATCTACGAAGCCCTTCCTAATTAAATGTTAAAGATGTCAGTTGGTAAATCACATTTTGTCAGTGCTTCGTTACTTTGTAGTATTGGCAGGATTATTGAGATTAGGGTTTAAAAGTTCAGAGAAGAAGATTTGAATAGGATGGGTTGAATAAAGGTATACGGCACAAGTGAGTGACACAACGATGTTGAAAAATGAACAAATTTTTGAACAACAAAAAATAAAACACAGAACAATAAAAAGTAAAAACAATGAAAATTAAGCAAGTATTATTTACAGTAGCTATTAGTGCTGTTACTGCTTTGTTAGTAATGGTGGGCTACAGTAAATGGAGTAAAAACAACAACAGTTATGCTGGGCAACAAAGTGGCAGCTTGCCTAGCAATTACAAGTATGCTGGTTTTTTTGATGGGGTCCCACCGCCAGGTGGTGCAATAGATTTTACTGCACCTGCAGCCGCAGCTACGCCTGCCGTTGTACACATAAAAACGAAAACAAATGCTAAGCAGGTAAGTAATAATTTGCCTAAAAAGAAAATGCCTAATAACCCGTTCAGCGATTTTTTTGACGATGATATGATGCAGCAATTTTTTGGTCAGCGTAACAATGTGATACCTGAGCAACGAGCAAGTGGTAGTGGTGTTATTATTAGTGATGATGGATTTATTGTTACCAATAATCATGTAGTAGAAAATGCTGATGAA
>JANNWD010000529.1:0-2499 GCA_031408315.1 Bacteroidota bacterium | reverse complement strand
GTTTGCTTCTGCAATTTGAGCCAAGTTGGCTGTGTCTATAAAAAATTTCATATAACCAAAACCCTAAAGGGCTTAATTTAATTTGTTAGATAATTTTGAGTAGGGCAAAAGTATAATATTTACCACAGTGATAAATAAAATATTTATACATTTTAATTAACAAAAAGAGAGTTGGAAAATTGAAATTAAAAAGCCTTTTGAGGATTTTAGGCATAAAAAATGGCAAGTTACTTACATCGCACCGCTCAACCATCTACCCTTGCTACCTTCCGATCCTGGGGGAATTCAACAGGAGCTGGTCGTATAAGACTTGCCGTAGCAAAGATAAGGAAATAAGAGGAAATTTTGAATCTCGAATTTATGAATTGCGGATTTTAATACATAGTTATAAGGAAAATAGAGAATTAATTTACCTTTGATGATTAAAAATTTCACTAACGACTATCTGCAAACCACTAAAAACTAATTCCAGGCCTATCTGTTCTACTACTAATTTGTGTAACGCCTAAAAGCTGATCACTTCTATCTGCAAAAGCTTTGTAATAAACTAAAATGGTATACATATTTTCAGTTTCCCAATAGTCACCTTCTAATTCTTTTTTATCATAAGGCTTACTTTTATCTACCATCAAATAACTATAATTATAATAACCTTGTTTTAAAAATGCCGCTGTTTCGTAAAAGCCCTTTTCTGCATTAAAAATCATTTTTGTTTTATCGCTTAATTCGTAATTAGTTAATTGCCCAATTAAATAAATATCTTTATTTGTATGAGGTTGATTGTTGGGAGGTGCTAATTTAAATTGAACGGTAGCATAATCACCCTGCCAATACGGATTAATAGTTTCGTAGGTTTCTACATTGTAAAAACCATTTAAATCTCTAAAATAAACGTAGCGTTGCCCACTCCTATCAATATCTGTTTTTACAAAAATTTCTGTACTGGCTTTGTTGTATTTTGCACTATCTATCCTATCGCTTTGAAAGCGAAGGCTTCTTAAGTCTAACCATCGCCATTCTTTACCGCCGCCAAAAATGCCGGTATTTTCTGAGTTGTATTCTAAGTTATTACCTCGTACAAAGGTAGGCGGAATATCTTTTTGTGCATTATCCCATCTACCATTTTGTAAAATAACAACTTTTACTTGTTGGGCAGCACTAAAGGCGTCAATTCCATTTACCGTTGTGGTAAAAACTATTTTTTGATGTGTTCTAAAAAGTGAACTTGCAAATGGTTGAATAATTTGTGCTTTTAGTAAAGCTTTATTATCTGCTACCAGTAAGCGTTTAGTAAAGGCTAGTTTGGATGTATCGCCATCTAAAAAAACCTTTAATAAATAATTGCCACTTAGCGTTGGCATCATATTTCTTTCGGGTAATATAGTTTGATAATGTGTATACTTTGTAAAGGCAATACTTGAATATCTGTAGGTTGTAATACGTTGTTGGGTAAAGCCTTTTAGATAATTAAACGGACTCATATTTACTATGTTCCAATTATAATCGCAAAGTTGCAAAGTATAATAATAGCTTTTTACATTAGCTTCCATGTCATCAAAATGAAGCTCTAATTGATCGCCACTATTTAATCGATAAATGGGTAAGCCTTGTTGGTTTCCGTAAGTATGAAAACGAATAGATTGAATGTTTGCTTTTGCAATAACTTCTGTTTGTTGGGCAAATAAGCTATTTGTTAAAATTAAAATAGATAGCGTAATTTTTATTTTAGTTACCAGCATTTTTGCTTTGGGTTTCATCGTTCCATGGCTTGCCGATAAAAATCGGCATCCCGATGTTACACATAAAATAGGGACTTGTTCTAAATTCCAATAATCAACTTTCATTATGTTATATTAAATCGTTTAAATAAAATACTTTTGTAAGATACCAAAAAATATGCCATTGAATGTATCTGCCTTTATAGCCAACAGAATAGCTTTTAAAAGCAATAAAACTTTTAGCGGTTTTATAATACGGCTTGCCGTTGCAGCTACTGCTATTAGTGTGGCAGTAATGATTGTAGCACTTAGTTTTGTAAATGGCTTTCAGCAGGTAGTTAGTAATAAAGTATTTAGTTTTTGGGGGCATATTAGGGTACAGCAAGATATTGCTGATAAAGCATCTATAGCCGAAGAATATCCGATTTACCAAAACGATACGGTAGAAACTTATTTACGTAAACAACCCCAAATAAAAAGTGTAGAACGGTATGCAACAAAATCTTGTATTATAAAAGGTGGTAGTAATATTGAAAGTATTTTATTAAAAGGCATTGATTCATCTTTTAACCAATCCAGACTAAATGAATTTTTAAAAGAAGGCAAATGGATTTCGTTTGCAGATAGTGGTTATAGTAAAGAAATTAATTTATCTACCTATACAGCTAATCAATTGCAAATAAATATTGGTGATAGTTTAATTGTTTTCTTTTTTAGAGAAGATGGCAGCAAAACTGCCCGTAAATTAAGGGTTGCAGGCTTGTACAAAACATCTCTTGAA
>JANNWD010000528.1:0-12360 GCA_031408315.1 Bacteroidota bacterium | reverse complement strand
CCATCTTTAGTTAAATACAACTGTACATTTTCATCTAGGCTAATTACAAAAACATCAATATTACCACTGCCTGCAATATTTACTTGGGATAGTTGTTGGCTGTAGGCTTTAAAATACAATAGCGATATAATTAGAATAAATAAAAACTTTTTCATGCCATAAAGTTACGGTATTAAATAAAAAAGCCAACACCAAAATTGGCATCGGCTGATTAAACACAAATAATAAACAAAACTATAAAACTCTGGCTACCCAATTTAATTCTATATCTGTTTCACCTTTAGTTACCAAGTCGCCAGCGGCTTTAATTCCTGGTTTATGCTTTAAAGTAATTTTTACGGTGCCGTTGCTTGCAGCCCCTGTTGCCCAAGTAGAAGTTAACCCTAATGGCAATCCACTACCATCATTATTCAAATTATTTACCGTAACATTTGCACCAGCAGGTGTATAATAAAATTGATGATCAACACCCTCAGCAGCTACTTCAGCAGTAATATCTTCAGCAGGGGTTACACTTTCATTGGTAAGCGTAATAGATACATTGTAAGTTTTATTTGGTGCTAATACAATATCTTGAAATACGCTAGGTACTGCTCCACCATCTCCATCTAAATCTTTAAATGTAAAAGAAGAAGATGCTCCACCACCAACAGGAATAAAGTCTAATTTAACGGTGGTTATCAATTCCTCTTCGTTAGGTTCTTCCTTATCTTTTTCACAAGCAGTAAGCAATAGTGTTAATGCAAAAAGTGGAAATAGTTTTTTTGTGATTTTCTTTAACATAGTGTGTAGTTTTTAAAATTTATAAATTGTTTTTGGTTTTAAATTCAAAAGGCATTTTTACTCGTACCGAAATATTCCTACCCATATCATCAGCAAAATATCTAAAGGCGTTTAAATAATCTCTGTAAGCTTTGTTTAGTAAATTAGTTGCTGTAATGGTAACGGTAAAATAGTTTTTACCTATTTTAATTTTTGAGCCAGCTTCTATACCCAGTAAGGCATAAGCGGCTGGTGGTGGTGCATAATCAGATGCTAAATATTTATCGCCATTTGCATTTGTAAGCTCTATATTTCCTTTGGCTGGTACTCTTTTTTGAAAAAGTACATGTTGCATATTTAGTTTTGCATAACTTTCTGTAAATAATTTACCGTTGTTAAAACTGTATTCTACCTCATGCTCAAATCTATCTGCTGGCATTTGTATCAACCAATCTTTTTCTGTTTTATTCCATCCTCTTACAAAAGCGGCTTTTGTATTAAGGGCTATATGATGATTAATTTGATACCCTACAGAAAAATCAATTCCTTGTAATCTGGCATTAGTTTGGTTAAATTCAAATGCTGGAAAAGCCCCACGAATAGTGAGTTGTGGCGGATAGGTGGGTTTTAAATAAATAAAGTTATCAATATGCTTTACATACACAGCTCCATCAATACTCCATTTATCATTATTAAAAATAAGGCCTGCTAAAAAATTATTTGCTCTTTCTGGCAATAAATTTTGATTGCCTTTTTCAATACGGGCTGCACCATGGTGTAAGCCATCGCTATACAATTCATTTACTGTTGGGGCTCTCCATGCAGTAGATACACTTATGTTAGCCTTTGTGTATTTATTGATGTTGTAGCCAGCCCCTACATTTCCAGAAAGACTATTATAATTTCTATCGCCGTAATTTAGACCACCGTTTGTATTTGTGTTAAAAATATTTCGTAAATCATATCGTAATCCACCTTCTATATTCCATTTAGTATTGTCCCATTTTTCAATAATAAATGCACCTGCATTTATAGCCTGATAATTTGGAATAAATAATCGCTTACTGTATTGATTATCTTGAAAAGCAGTGCTTACACCAATTGTACCTCTCCATTTTTTTTTGGTATAATGATCCCACACCACATCGGTACCTACAGTGGTAATTGATAAATCCAATTGTGGTGAATTATTGCTGCTTTGAAATCTTTTTTTATCGTACTCCTTTCTATTATTGTATTGAAAAGAATTTATAATATTGATTCGTCCTATTTTTCCCGTGTTAAAATATGTTTTAGCTTTTACTAAATGATGCTGGACTTGTTGATAAGGCCTATCAATAGTATAAGTAAACCCTTCGTTACGTATATAATCAGGAGGTACTGCACTATTAATAGCCAACAACAAATCGGTAACATTACCTATATGTGAACCTGAAAAAATACCCAATTTTGTATTAAACTGGCTGTAGAAAATATCGGTACCCCATTTAGCCTTTTTGTATCCTACAGCTACCGAAAAATTAAATTCTTGTAAACCAGAATTAGCTAACCAATAATTTGCCGTTTTGGCATTGCCCCCTTTTTTTATAGTGCCTTGTAAACGCCAACTTATGGCCGTATTTTTTTTGCTATTGCCTTCAATAATACCAGATAATACTCCCATACGGTTGTTGCTAAACAAACCTGTATTTATTTCGCCGCCAATACCTGGGATAGCCCTAAGTAATTTAGGCTCTACCAATACAATACCGCCAATGGCATCGCCACCATATCGCATGGTTGCAGCTCCTTTTATAACAGCCACTCGGTTGGCTATGTAAGGATCTATTTCTGGAGCATGCTCACTACCCCACTGCTGCCCTTCTTGCCGTATACCATTATTTAAAATAACTACCCTATTGCTGTGTAACCCATGTATTACTGGTTTGTAAATATTAGTACCAGTTTGTAGTACACTTACCCCATTAATTTTTTTTAGTGTTTCTGCCAGCGATAAGCCTTTTGTAGCCTCTAAATTTCTACCCTTTATTTCGTCATTGGTTTTAATGGCAGAAGTAATGCCAGCCACTTTTACTTCATCTAATTGGTTTGAAGCATGAGGTAATGTGTATTCATTAAAAAAATCATCTTTAATGTGTATATGTGTTGTAATTGTTTTACAACCTACATGGCTAATTACAACGTCGTAATGCCCAGCACATAATCCTTCAAAAGTAAATACACCGGCATTATTTGTAACTACAGATAGTTTTATTTCATTAATAGATACAGTTGCATTTTGTAACAATTCTTTAGTATCATCATCACTAACTTTACCACTAAAGCGTAGGGTACATTGTGCATTGCTTGTGTAAATACTACAAAAAAAAGTAGCTGCTAATAATATGATGTACTTATAAAACATTAAAAATATGTAAATGGCTATTTTGCCATAATGTTGCAAAAATAATGAAACATTGTTGCAAATCAAATATTTTTTATAAATGAGTATCTTTAACAAAGGCAAATTAACAAAAGTGTATAAGCCTTATCTTTATAAGAGTGATTACCGCTTTTAAAAAACTTATACCAATTGCTGCTAAGCAAAAATTACATTATTTTTTTAAACAAATAAAGTATGCAATTAGTGGGTATTGTTTTAAAATAGCTACAGAAACCAAAGCAATGCAATACCCTTTACTAGTAAAAAAAATTATACAGCCGCTACATCAAAATCATAATAAAAAGGGAAATATTTTTTTAGCACTTATGCGTATAAATGGTATTATTTTAAAGCCTGGTGCTATTTTTAGTTTTTGGGATTTAGTAGGTTATCCATCGCAAAAAAAAGGATACACAAAAAGCAGGGCTATTAGCAAAAAAACTATATCTCAAGAGGTAGGAGGTGGCTTATGCCAACTAAGTGGGCTTATTTACTATTTAGCTTTACATGCCAATTTGCAAATTATAGAAAGATACAATCATAGTATTGATATTTATAAAGATGATGAACGTTTTACACCACTAGGTAGCGATGCTACAGTTTTTTATGGGTACAAAAATCTACTTTTTAAAAATACAACCTCTGTTGCTTTGCAATTTATTTTTACTATTGAAGAAGATACCTTAACGGGAAATTTGTTGAGTGAAAAAAGTATAGAACTAAGCAAAATTACTTTTAGCGAAAAACTAAATAATAATATAAAAGAGGTAAAGACAACTGTAATAAATAAACTTGAAATAAAAACCTACTCTTCTACTTATAAAATTCACTAAAACTACTTTGCTATCTTTATTAAATATAAAATTAATTTATGTTAGAAATAAATATTAACACCCCAGCTTTACTTTTCCCTGCTATTACATTGCTAATGTTGGCATACACTAATCGATTTTTATCGTTAGCATCGCTAGTACGAAAATTACATACCGAATATATTAGTGGTCAAAAAGAAAAAAACATTTTGCTACAAATACAAAATATTCGTAGCCGGCTAAACTTAATACGTTATATGCAAGGGTTAGGTATTTTTAGTTTTTTGTGCTGTGTACTTTGTATGTATTGTATTTTTAGAGGCTGGCAAATTTTATCACATTGGATATTTGCAGCAAGCTTACTTTTTTTATTAGGTTCAATTATTTTATCGCTTTTAGAAATTAATAAAAGTACCAAAGCAATTGAGGTAGAGCTTAGCGATATTGAGGAGCTAAATGGTGCAACTATTTTTACCGATATTTTTAAAAAAGATGAAGGGTAAAATTTAGTTATCAAATATTCGTGGGCTATTTTTTTTATACTCTTTATCGTATCTAACAAAAAAATACAGATACACTACCCTACTCAATCGCATTAACCAAGGCTGTAATAAAATAATCAATAAAATATTAAATCCTAACCAGTAAAAAATTCTATTATCGTTTATAGATATGCCAATTAACACCCACCAAGCAATAAATGTGGCAACGGATAAAGCCACTGTTAATGCATAACTAACATAGCCTGTTCCATACCAAAAGCCTGTTTCTAACTCGTATTTTTGTAAACAGTTTGGGCATTCATCATACATATCAAACGTATGGCTAAGCTTTAAACTTTTGTAAGCGTTATTGTCTTTAAACATTGGTCCTCTTCTACATCTTGGGCATTGCATAGTAAAAATGCTCCACAAGGTATTGGGTTTAGGCATAGGCTCTCTACTCATATAACAAAGATAATGTTTTAGCTATTTATTGAATTTAAACTTAAAATAAAGCATAACTAAACTCATTAGTAAAACCATACTATTGGTATAAATAATAGCAGCATCTTTTATTAATAATCCATAACTAAGCCACATGGTTACACCCAATATTAATAATAATAACATTTGTAACGATAAATCTTTTGCCGATTTTGTTTTCCATATTTGTATTACCTGTGGTAGAAATGTAATAGAGGTTATTGTACCGGCGGCTAAGCCTAATATTTGTATTGGTGTCATTTTTATTAGTTTAGAGGTTTAGAGGTTTGGATATTTTATAATTCTGTAAAAATATTTAACTCCAAACGAATTATCCATTATCAATTATTAATTATCCATTAACAGTTTGCTTTTTTCTTTCGCCAATTTGCTGCCTCCACATGGCATAATATAGTCCCTTTTCTGCTAACAATGTTTCGTGGCTACCCATTTCTACAACATCCCCTTTTTCCAAAACATAAATTTTATTGGCATGCATAATGGTACTTAAGCGGTGTGCAATTAAAATAGTTATTTGTTCTTTTTGGCTAGATATTTCTCTTATTGTATTTGTAATTTCTTCTTCGGTTAAACTATCCAATGCACTGGTGGCCTCATCAAAAATAAGTAAATGTGGTTTACGCAACAATGCCCTGGCAATTGATAGACGTTGTTTTTCGCCACCGCTTAATTTTAAGCCACCTTCGCCAATTACGGTATCCAATCCTTTTTCTGCCCTTAACAACAAATTGGTGCAACTTGCTTTTGCAAGCACATCATTTAATAATTCATCGCTTGCTGTTGGGTTTACAAATAATAAATTTTCTTTTATAGTACCGCTAAATAAATTTGTGTCTTGCGTTACAAAACCAATTTGATTTCTTAAATCATCAAAACGAATTTCGTTTTCATCTAAATTGTTATACAAAATTTTTCCTTCTTGTGGTCTATACAATCCTACTAACAATTTCATTAACGTACTTTTTCCACTACCACTTGGGCCAACAAAGGCAACGGTTTCGCCAAGTTTTGCTTCAAAGCTAATGTTATCAATGGCTTTATGGATTGCACTTTGATGCTTAAACGAAACCCCACTAAACTCTAATGAATTTATTTCGCCTAAAGCCTTAGGGTTTTGTGGCTCCAGCTCAGGGGCTTTTTGCATTAAATTATGAAAATTATTTAATGAGGCTTCAGCTTCTCTATAACTTAAAATAATATTCCCAATTTCTTGTAGTGGGCCAAAAATGAAAAAGGAGTAAAATAATAAAGAAATATATTGTCCAGGTGTAATTAAATCATCATAAATTAATAATAATAATATAAACACAATAGCTTGGCGTAGCAAGTTTACAAATGTGCCTTGTACAAAACTTAAGCTGCGTAATTTTTTAACTTTAGTAATTTCTAAACCAAGTATTTTAAAGGTGTTTTTATTTAATCTACGCACCTCTTGATTTGTTAATCCAAGGCTTTTAACCAATTCTATATTGCGTAAACTTTCGGTAGTGCTACCAGCTAGTGCTGTGGTTTCCTTTACAATTGTTTTTTGTACAACTTTTATTTTTTTACTGAGTACACTAATTAACAAGCTAAGTACCAAAGCTCCTCCAATATAAACTAACGGAATACTCCAGTGTATTCTAAAAGCAAAAATTATAACAAACACTAATCCAACAAAAACTCCAAATAAAATATTTATAAATGAAGAAATAAAGCGTTCTGTATCGGTACGTACTTTCGTTAAAATAGATAAGGTTTCGCCACTGCGTTGGTCTTCAAACTGTTCGTAAGGCAACTTCATACTATGAGCCAACCCATCTGTAAAAATTTTTGCCCCAAATTTTTGTATTACTACACTACTAAAATAGTCTTGAAAAGCTTTAGCAATACGGCTTATCATAGCTACGCTAATTAAAATACCCAACATACCCATTACGCCCCAAATAAATTCGGTTTTTGTACGAGGGTGGGTAACACCATTTGCATCAATAGTTGTTAATGGATGTGTAATAAATTGATCAAATAACTTTCCTGCAAAATAGGGATCGAGTAAAGAAAAACATTGGTTAACTGCGGCTAAAAAAAGCGACAAGGCCACCAACCATTTATAAGGTTTAAGGTATTGTAATAATAATTTCATTCAAAAAAAATTTATCAAAAATACATCGAAAATATTCAATGTATTAAATTTAATTTACTTACCACTTCCGCAAATAAATCACTCAGCTTTTCATCTGCCTTACCAGCCACCGCAATAATTTCGGCAATGTTAACTGGCTTTAAATTATCTGGGTGGCATTCATCTGTAATTACACTTACTGCGGCACAAGGCAAGCCTACATGATTAGCTACAATTACTTCTGGCACTGTACTCATACCCACCATATCGGCACCAATACTTTTTAAATGGCGGTACTCTGCCTTTGTTTCTAAATTAGGCCCAGCAACAGATACGTAAATTCCTTTGTGCAACGGCACATTTAATTTTGCGGCAGCAGCAACCAATCGTTCATTTAAAAATTGGCTATAAGGTGTACACATATCTACAAATCTATTACCAAATTCGGGGTCGTTTAATCCACGTAAAGGGTTTTCGGGTTGTTGATTTATATGGTCAGTTAGTAAAACTAAATCTCCTTTTTTATACGCTAAATTCATTCCGCCAGCGGCGTTACTCAGCAACAGAAACTCAACACCCAATTCTTTCATAACTCTTATAGGAAAAGTAATTTGTTGCATACTATATCCCTCATAATAATGAAATCTGCCTTGCATGGCAACAACCGAAACACCATTTAACGTACCAAAAATTAATTGCCCTTTATGGAACTCCACAGTGGCCAAAGGAAAATCTGGAATCTCTGCATAAGGCACACTAACTTTTACATCAATTTGTTTTACCAAAGCACCCAAACCTGTCCCCAAAACAATACCAACTTTTGGCATACCAAAGCCTTTACCTTTTAACAGTGTAGCACAATCCTTAACCATTTGTAAACTATATTGCATAAATCAAACTATTTTTTGTGAAAGTACGTAAATTGATAACAAAACTATTTTAACCCATATTATGCGATTATTTTTTTTATCCTTTATATTTATCTCTACTTTTTGTAAAGCCCAAAATGGGTATAAACTAAATGATTATGTAAATGATATTGCTATTAAAAAATTAATAAATCACTCTAGCCAATCATCTACTTTATACAATTTAAAAAAACGACTTACCATTATTGATTTTTTTGGCACTTGGTGTGTTCCTTGCATAAAAGCATTGCCTGAATTAGAAGTATTGAAAAATAATTTTAAAGAAGATATTAGTATTATTTTAGTATCAATAGAGGAAGAAGCTAAACTCCAAAAATTTATTAGTAAAAAACAACCTTTTATATTTCCCATAATTGTTGATGAAGGAAAAAAATTTACAGATGCCTTTCAACCTCCAAGTTACCCTTACACCGTTGTAATAAATGCAAATAATAATATTGTTTTTATTGGCAATGCCGCAGACTTAACAGATGATTTATTACGAAAATTTATGAATGAAGAATTAAAGACCATACAAACAACCGATAACACTGCTAATGTACAACAACCAGTTGAGCAGCTCAACAAAGTAGTTGTTGCTCCTGCTTCTTCAATACAAACTTTTGAGGATAACAATAAATTAATAAAACTCTCTCAAAATTTTATGTATGCTGCAAAAAGCAATGAAGATGTTACTACATTTATTGAGCAATTAAAAAACATACCATATCAAACATTAATAGATAGTTTACTAACCGATGATGATAAAAAAGCATTTTGGATAAATCTCTACAATGCTTTTGTAAACTCATCTTTACATAAAAATGCAGCCCAGTATAAAAACAGAAATAAGTTTTTTAAAGCTAAAAATATTATTATAGCAGGCAAAACATTTAGCCTAGATAAAATTGAACATGGCATTTTACGCAAAAGCAAAATAAAATGGAGCTTAGGTTATTTTAGCAAACTCTTTCCCAATAAAACCGAAAAAAAATTACGAGTAAATAAAGTAGATTACCGCATACACTTTGCATTAAACTGTGGGGCAAAAAGTTGTCCGCCAATTGCCTTTTATAATAGTGCCGAAATTAACACACAATTAAATCTTGCAACCAAAGCCTATTTATCTGGCGAAGCCAATTACAATGTAACTAATAACCAATTGCAATTACCTGCATTAATGGGATGGTTTAGAAGAGATTTTGGAGGAAAGAAAAAGATGATTTCGTTATTAAAAGAAATAAAAATATTAGAAGCTAACGTACATCCAAAAATAAAATTTAAAAAATACGATTGGTCGCTTTATTTAGATAATTTTAAATAATAAAAATTACCAAAATGGAAAATCATTATTACAATGCTACCGACCTTAATAAATTTGGCAGCATTGGCGAATATCAAAAACCAATGGCCGATAAATTTTTTGCTTGGTATGGCGAAGTTTTTGGCGAAGGCACATTAACAGCAAAAGAAAAATCGTTAATAGCTTTAGCTGTTGCACATGCAGTGCAATGCCCATATTGCATTGATGCATACAGCAGCGATGCTTACGAAAAAGGGTATAGCGAAGCACAATTAATGGAAGCCGTACATGTTGCTGCAGCCATAAAAGGTGGTGCAGCATTGGTGCATGGCGTACAAATGATGAATAAAGTAAAGGAAATATCAATGTGATAATTGAATAATTTGCTAATGAGCTAATAACTTTAAAGTTGGCATATTCATTAGCAAATTATCGCATTAGCTAATTAGCAAATTATTTATGAAATCATTAAAAGCACAACACAGCATTTTAGCAAATGCACAAGAGCAAATAGACATATTAGAACATGGTGCAAACCATGATGATGCTTTTATGCTTATTCCTTTTCAACAAAAGTTGGAGCAAATAAATTTGTATCCGCTAAAACCAACAGCGTTAGAGGTTTTTCAAATTAATGTAGGCAAAATGTGCAACCAGGTTTGCAAGCACTGCCATGTAGATGCTGGACCAGATAGAAAAGAAATAATGACCAAAGAAACAATGCAGCAATGTATTGACGTGATAAAAAATAATCCATCATTCACAACTGTTGACTTAACTGGCGGTGCACCAGAAATGAACCCCGATTTTAGATTTTTTGTAGAAGAAATAAAAAAAGCAAACCCTGCTATTAAAATAATTGTACGCTGCAACCTTACCATAATAAGAGCCAACAAAAAACATTACGACCTGCCACAATTTTTTAAACTGCATAATATTGAAGTAGTATCATCACTACCATTTTATAGTGCCGAACGTACAGATAAACAACGAGGCGATGGTGTTTTTGAGGATAGCATAAAAGCATTGCAAATGCTAAACGAAGTGGGTTATGGTATTGCAGGCAATGGGCTTACGTTAAATTTAGTGTATAACCCTGCTGGTGCATTTTTACCCCCTTCGCAAACTGCGTTGGAGCTTGAATTTAAAACAGCACTAAAAAAAGACTTTAATATTGTTTTCAATAATTTATTTACTATTACCAATTTGCCCATTAGCCGCTACTTAGATTATTTATTGCAAAGCGGCAATTACGAAAAATATATGGCAAAATTAATTGCCGCATTTAACCCAATTGCAGCCACCAATGTAATGTGCCGCAATACACTTAGCATTGGTTGGGATGGCTTTATTTACGATTGCGATTTTAACCAAATGTTAGAGCTAAAAGTAGATTGTAAAAGCAAACACATTTCAAACTTTGAAAGTACTGAATTACAAAATCGTTCTATTGTAGTTAATCAACATTGCTATGGTTGTACAGCAGGTGCTGGCAGCAGTTGTGGTGGTGCAGTGGCAGAGTAAAACTATTTATTAAAATTTATCGTATATACAAATCTTAACTAACTATACCTGCAGCACAACACAGCCATACTTGTATTTAGCCGTACTGCCAAGGCAGAGCAAAAGCATAAATTGCTGCACAGCAATGCTGCAAAAAACTTACAACTTCATCTGGCACTTTATAACAAAACAATTGATACGGTAAAAGAAACTAATTTACCTTATATAATTATTGACGAAGCTAACCAGCACGGTAAAAATTTTGTCGAAAAATTTTTACCGCAATTGAATACTGCTTTGGCAATGGCTATAGCAATGTAATTAGTATTGGCAGCGATTGCCCTAACTTATCAGCAAAAGAAATTTGTAAAGCAAGTGAAAATTTGCAAAAAAATACAACTACCCTTGGGGCAGATAATAATGGTGGCTTTTATTTATTAGCACTAAACCAAAAAAATTATTTGCGTAATGCCTTTTTAAATTTTAGCTGGTGCAGTGGTAAGTTGTTTAAAAATATCGCTGCTTACTTTAACACAACGGTATCTCCACTTTTTATTTTACAAAATAAACAAGATGTAAATACTGCCAATAATTTAAGGAGTTTATTAAAAACATCATCTACCCAATTTATAAAATTATTGTATCGTTTTTTTTCAAGTAATAATAAAACGTATCATCTCCAATTAGCTTTACCACAATATTTTATTCACTCCACTTTTAGTTTACGTGGGCCACCAGCAGTTGCAGTATTTTAATTTTTTTACGTTCTGTAAAAAATTAATTATTGGTTATCTCAACACAAAGTAACTGTTTATGCAAAAGTTTGTCATTACTATTTTAGTATTTTTTTTATCATTTCATTCATCTGCCCAAATAACTACTGCTGGTATAAAAGGTACTGTTTTATCTACCGATAAAAAACAATTACCCAAGGCTACCGTATTAGCCATTTTAGAAACTACTGGCGAAAAATATACTACTGTTTCAAATGTGACTGGCAATTTTATTATTAACAATATGAAAAGCGGTGGACCTTACAGCATCATCACTTCATACGCTGGCTATGCCGCAGATACGGTTAAAGAAATTTATTTATCGCTGGGTAATTTTTATATAGCCGAAATAGAATTGGTAAATAATACAACCTTAATAAATGAAATAAAAGTATCTGCCAACAGCAAAAAGAAAATTAGTTTTGGCAATAACATTAATGCCGTACAATTATCGCAACTACCCACATTAAACCGCAGCCTGCAAGATTTTACAAGGCTAACCGCACAGGCAAATGGCAATAGTTTTGCTGGGGCAAATTACCGCTACAACAATTTAAGTGTAGATGGTGCATCACTAAATGATGCATTTGGTTTTACTGAGCCTGCAAGCGGTGCTGGCGGCTCGTTGGCAACTGGCAACCCTGGCGGTTTAGCCAAAACACAACCCATAAGTTTAGAAGCTATACAAGAGGTACAGGTAGAGCTTTCTCCCTTTAACGTTGTACTGGGTAACTTTACTGGCGGCAGTGTAAATGCAGTTACTAAAAGTGGTACCAACAAAATAAATGGT
>JANNWD010000527.1:0-3528 GCA_031408315.1 Bacteroidota bacterium | reverse complement strand
CAATGATTTAAGCCAAATTTTGTTTGAATGTTTGTGTTGAATATTGTAAAAGTAAAACAGTCATTTTGAAATTCTTTATCAACTTTCCAATTGTCATTTGGGTTTAAAAATTGGTCTCGGTCATTTAGCCAATTTGCTTTAATTGCTTTACGAACTGCATAATATATTGAAACTGGAATTAAATTGTTTTGGTTTATCCAAATTCCCCTTGGATTTGGTAATTGTTCTTTGGTATTCAATACATAAACTATGTTGTTGTGCTGAAAATCGTTTCCATTAATTCCGTCCATATAACCAATATTGTTTTCGTTGGTTGTTTTGTAAATGGAAATAAACTTGTTTATGTATTGGTTTTTATTGAGTGCATAAAGTCCTTTTTCGCCAATGTAATTAGCATTTTTGTCGAAAACATCTGCAATCACTTTTTCAAAAGTTTCTTTTTTGTTGGTATTCCAAATTTTAAAGCCAATTGGAAATTGTCCTTTTACGTTGTCGAAAGTGTCGGCTGGTGCTAAAAATATTTTTTCAAGCTTCGCTTGAAAATGCTCTTTTAGATTTATAAAAGCCGAACCTTGCAGAATTTTCAAAGTTGAAAATTCTGCAAGGATTACACCATTAAATTCCGAATAAATGCTGATTAAGAATTGTGCAAATAACTCTCTACCTGCTGTACCTAAAATCGAACTATACTTTGTATGTGTCTTGGTTTGGTTTACTCCAACTTTGCCTTTTTCTGCTTTACTTGAAACTTCGGCATAAGGTGGATTTATGTAAATGATTAGTTTCTTTCTTTTGTTTTCATCGTTTAAAATGTCTTGTAAACTTTGAGGAAGTTTACTTATCTCGTCATTTAAAAAGTCAAATTGAAAAACGTGGTTTTCTAAAAGGTTAGCACCATGTTCTATTCTTTCATGCATTACTTTTACATCGGCTTGGTCCAGTGTACTTGCCCAAATGTTGTATTTGTTGGTTAAACCTGCCAAAAGATTGCCTGTGCCAGCGGCACAGTCCCAAATAAAATATTCTTCTTGCCAATTTTCCCCAAAAGTATCTGTCAAGTATTTTTGAGAAAGCTCTACCCATTGAAATGGGGTAAAAAAAGCACCCTTTCGTTCTCTAATATCTTGTGGTACAAGTAAATCTCTTCTTTCAATTATATAATCTTGAAATTGAACTAATGGTGGTCGTTTGTAACGTTTCCAAAATTGTGAATAGGTTTCTTTGTTTTTAAGGTTAATTGTAGCATCAAACATTTGCTTAATGTTTTCCTTTGCAATTTTGTACCCTTGATTTTGAAAAACTACAAACAAACTATCTCTAATCGAACTATCATCGTCAATTTTATTGGTGTCTTTGTCATCAATGAATAAGTCAGCCAAATAAAAATCGCTGTCTAAAATATTTGCTTTTTTTAGGTCGTCCCAATTAACATCAATATTAGGTTTTACAATTTCAAGCCAACGTAAATAAATTGGGATAAAATTATTTTTGTCGATTTTAATTTTGCTAGTTTCAGTTGCATTTGCAATATTGTTAGCAATGAAAGTTTTTAAATCTTTTTCGTCTTTTTGATAATCGTAAACGTAAGAATTTGATTTTAAAGTTGCTTCAATTCTATCCTTTATAAGTTTAAATTCTTTGGTTTCGTGGTTGCTTGGTGTTACGTTCCAATTAAAGTCGTTCAGGTAAAAAATATCTTGAATACTAATGTATGAAACGAACGCAATTTTTTTAAAGTCGAATGCTCCAATAAATGCTGGGGGTAAAGTTTTGTCAAAAGTTCTGGCTTTTCCAATTGTCAGCACTAATTGTACAAACATTGTTGTAACGTCAAAGTCGCCTGTTTTAGCTTCTGCCCAAAGTAATGGCGTTCGTCCAAAAAAACTGTCTTGTTTTGGGAAAACAGTGAAATCAATATTTCCTAAAATTTCTGTAGTGTCAAAATATTTAAACCAGTCTGCCCCAACTTTATTTTTTAGTTCTTCTTCTCTAATGTTTTTGTACTTCATTTTTAGTAAATGTTCTTCGGTTTCGGGGATTTTTCTACTATTTGTGCCAACAATCAAATATACGAAACAATCTATGTTACAGTAAAAGCCTAATAAATATATATCAGTACAAGTGAGATTAGGTTTCTCTTTTTATCATAAACAAAAAACTAACAGAAAAAATTCACAACGATGTTGCCACAAAAAACAAATGCCTGTCTCTAAAAAATCAACGCCCCTTGCAGGAGACGTTTCTTAAAACCTACCCCACAAAACTCTCCTTTATCCTTTCCATCAAATTAGTTTCCAACATACGCTGTGCAGTAATTAGCATATTTTTAAAAGCAGTAGCACCGCTTATGCCGTGCCCAATTATTACAGGTTTGGCTACACCAAGTACAGGTACTCCGCCATAAATTTCAAAGTTAAAGCGGTTAAAATGTTCGTCGTTTATACCTCTACGTTGGGTAATATCGTAAATACTTTCGGCTAATTTTAGTACTACGTTTCCGGTAAAGCCATCGCATACCATTACCTCGACTTTGGCGGTTAAAATATCTCGGCCTTCTATATTTCCTTTAAAATTTATTTTGTTGTTTTCTTTTAATAGTGGGTAAGTGGCTTGTGCTAGTAGGTTGCCTTTGCCTTCTTCCTCTCCAAGGTTTACTAGGCCTACTTGTGGGTTATCAAAACCTAAAATATGTTTGCTAAAAAGGCTGCCTAATAGGGCAAATTGGTTTAGGTTTTCGGGTTTGCTATCGGCATTTAGGCCAACATCTACCAGTAAGCCTAATTTACCATCTTCTCTTGGCATGTAAGCACCAATGGTAGGGCGTAAAACACCAGGTATTGTTTTTATGCTAAACAATGCACCAACCATCATTGCACCAGTATTGCCAGCACTTATAAATGCATCGGTTTTGCCAGCGGCTAATAATTGAAAACCTATGGCTATAGACGATTGTTGTTTTTCTTTTAATGCTTTGGTTGGGTGTTCGTTCATTTCAATTACCTCCGGTGCATGCACAATGGTGTAATTGCTTGTGGGTAGGGTATTGGTTTGTATGCACTCCTCAATTTGTGGTTGATTGCCTATAAGGGTTAAATGAATATTTTGTGGGTTGGTGGCCAAATACTCGGCTACACCTTTTACGGCTTGTAGTGGGGCATAGTCGCCACCCATCATGTCCAGTGCAATATTCATTATAGTTGAATGTTTATTTACTACAAACTTACGTAGGGGATGGGTAAAAAAAAATTCTAAGTGGTAAATTCAGTTAAGAATCTACTACTTAGAACAATTAGCCGTGGGGCAAAAAATATTTAAACTCTTAGCGGAGCTTTTTCAGCTACTAATTTTCCTTTGTAAAACAATTTCCCTTCGCTTACATGGGCACGGTGGCGTACATGTGTTTCACCAGTTGTACTATCTACACTTAATGTAGTTTCTACTGCCTTGTAATGCGTTCTTCTTTTTGCACTGCGTTGTTGACTATGTCGCCTTTTTGGATTTGGCATATCTGTAAATTTTAATTTTTAT
>JANNWD010000526.1:0-4129 GCA_031408315.1 Bacteroidota bacterium | reverse complement strand
TTAAAAATTAAAGCACCAGGTGGGTAAATTAATTTTCCTGTAGCTTTTTCAGTTTTTAAAAATGTAGCAATTTGAAAAAAATAAGGTTTCGTAAACTCTCCCTTAAGTGCATTTTTCCACGAAGGTTCAATTTTTACGTCCATTTGTTTTTTTGTAAAAATAGAAAAAGGTTGTCTAAAATGACAACCTTTTTAAAGTGATCTGGATTGGATTCGAACCAATGACCCTCAGCTTAGAAGGCTGATGCTCTATCCAGCTGAGCTACCAAACCAATTTTATCAAAATAAATAATGTATTTACTTTAAACTGGGCTGCAAATATAGGATAATTCAAAAACTTTTTTCTAATTTAATGTATTTTATCTACTTTTATTATCTACAATTTTACGAATATGAAATTTTTATTTGCTTAAGGATATCGGTAAAAGTGCTCATCAACTTGGGCTTTACCTCTTATTTTAGTAAATCGCTAATTGCGATTATTTTTTAATTTTCATATTTAATATGATGACTGAATCAATAAACTCAACCAAAAAATATATTTTTTTTCGTTTATTTAAAAAAGCACTTAGAGGTGATGTAAAAGATTTTACACAAGGCAGTATTGACAAGGCAATTTTTTTATTAGCAGTGCCTATGGTGCTAGAAATGTTATTAGAATCAACATTTGCTTTGGTAGATATTTATTTTGTAAATAAGGTAGAAACAGGAGCGGCTTCTATAGTAGGTCTTACCGAATCTTCTTTAACTATTTTATATTCAATAGCTTGGGGTATTGCAATGGGTGCCACTGCATTAATTTCTCGTAGAGCAGGCGAAAAAGATTTTACAGGAGCATCTAAAATTGCAGCACAAGCAATACTTATTGCTGTGGGTTTTTCACTTATAATAAGTGTTATTGGGTTTTTATTTCCAAAGCAAATTTTGCTTATGTTAGGTGCTAGTGAAGCACTTGCACAACAACACTATCCTTTTACCCAAGTAATGATGGTTAGTAATATTGTAATAATGTTATTATTTGTAAACAACGGAATTTTTAGAGGTGCTGGGGATGCTTCAATTGCAATGAGGGCTTTAATTGTAGCCAATGTTATTAATATTATTTTAGATCCACTTTTAATTATGGGGTATGGCCCATTTCCTCGAATGGGTTTAATGGGTGCCGCTGTTGCCACCACAATTGGAAGAAGTGTAGGAGTCCTTTATCAACTATGGCATTTATTTAATAAAAAAGGATTAATTAAACTGTCGAAAAACTATTTTATAGTTAAGGTAGAGTTAATAAAAAATATTCTAAAAACTTCATCTGGAGCAATGTTCCAATTTATTATAGCTAGTTGTAGTTGGATATTTTTAGCAGCAATTATAGCAGAAGCAGGACAAGATAAAAGCGATGGCTATTTTACAGCAATACGTATTTGCATATTTACTATTTTGCCAGCTTGGGGTATAGCCAATGCTGCTGCAACTTTGGTAGGGCAAAATTTAGGTGCAGGCTTTCCAGACCGAGCCGAAAAATCTGTTTGGAGGAGTGCTTTCTTAGCTTTATTATTTTTTGGAATAGTGGCAGTAGTTTTTTTCTTTTTTGGAGAATATTTAATGCGTTTTTTCACCACTAACGAAATCTCAATAAAAGAAGGGAAAAAGTGCCTAAACATCCTTTCAATTGGGTATATGTTTTTTGCTTATGGAATGGTTTTAACACAAGCTTTTAATGGAGCAGGCGATACCAAAACTCCTACCTACATTAATATTATAGTATTTTGGCTTTTGCAAATACCTATCGCTTATTTGTTGGCTAAATATTTTAAAATGGGCACAATAGGTGTATACATTGCTATTGCCATTTCGGAGAGTATTTTAGCTATCTTAAGCATATTTATTTTTAAAAAAGGAGGATGGAAGAAAATAAAAATCTAAATTTTAAGCCTAAAAATTTTGGTTATTGGAATTTTTTAATAATTTAACATTATATTTGCTTATTAAGAACGAAAAATATTAATCAAACTAAAGTTTATGAAACAAAAATTATCATTAGTTTTTGCAGTTATGTTAATCTCTATTTGTGGCTTTTCACAAGATATGGAAAGTAGATTTTCTGGTCCAAAAAAAGGAGCTGTATTAGCAGTTCACTTTAATATGGCAGATTACAAAGCACCAATAGGTATAAAGTCTCCTGTTTCTGGTAAAGTTTATTCTACCATTAAGGAAATGAGTAAAGGATTTTCTATTTCTTATTGGAGAGGGTTAACCAATAAAATTGATTTATCATTAAAAGCTAATGGTATGTTCCTTGAGTATCCTAATTTAGGTAGTATAGTTTCTAGAAGAGAGTTTTCTCCTGAGCTAGAAGCTACCTTAAACATTAGACCTTACGGTGATAACGCATTAATAGCTCCTTTCTTAACAGCAGGTGTTGGCGGTGCTTACACAACGGAATCTGAAAAATTTGGTGCTTATGCTCCATTAGGGCTAGGTGTACAAACTAACCTTAGAAGTACAGCGTATCTTTTTTTACAAGCCCAATATAGAGTATCTCTAACAAAATCAGTGTTGGATGATAATTTGTTTTATTCTTTAGGTTTAGGTCAAAGCATTGGTAAAAAGAAAGTTGCTGCTCCAGTAGTGGTAGTTCCTCCAGTGGTAGAAGCACCAAAAGATAGAGATGGCGATGGTGTTTTAGATGCAGATGATAAATGTCCAGACGTTGCAGGTGTTGCTTCTTTACAAGGATGTCCTGATAGAGATGCTGATGGCATTACAGATGCTGATGACAAATGCCCAGATGTTGCAGGGTTAGCTCGTTACCAAGGTTGCCCAATACCAGATACAGATAAAGATGGTATAAATGATGAAGAAGATAAGTGTGTTACTGTACCGGGTGTGGCTCGTTATCAAGGTTGTCCAATACCAGATACAGATAAAGATGGTGTTAACGACGAAGAAGATAAGTGTATAAATGAAGCTGGTCCAGCAAGTAACTTTGGTTGCCCTGTTATAGAAGAAGCTATTGTTAAGCGTATTAACGCTGCTGCAAAGAATGTATTTTTTGCAACAGGTAGTGCTAAATTATTAGCCAAATCATTTAAGCCTTTGAATGATGTAGTTAAAATTTTAAACGAAAATCCTAGCTACAATTTAACGGTTGATGGTCACACCGATGATACTGGTGATGGTGCAAAAAATCAAACATTATCAGACGATAGAGCAGCCTCGGTTGCAGCCTATTTAGAAAGCAAAGGAATTGCTGCTGATAGATTAGCAAGTGCAGGTTACGGAGAAGATAAGCCAGCTGCAGATAACAAAACTGCTGCAGGAAGAGCATTAAACAGAAGAGTAGAAATGACTGCAAAAAATTATAAATAAAAGTTGCACAAATAAATAGTAAAAAAGCCTTCCGGAAATTTCGGGAGGCTTTTTCGTATAATTTTTTCATTGCTTTAAAAGTTACCTTTGTATATATGACTACAGAACAAATTAAATATTTAAGAGACCGTATAGTGGTTTTGGGGAGGTTTCTTTGACGTTGCTAACAGAGAAGCAAAAATAGAAAACGATAAACAACTCTCACTTTCGGCAGGTTTTTGGGACGATAATGCCAGGGCTACCGCTATTTTAAAAGAAACAAAAGTTAATGAGTATTGGGTAAATATGTATTACTTGGTAAATAATGCTGTGGAGGAGTTTGCCATACTTTTTGATTTTTGGAAAGAAGGAGAAACTACCGAAGAAGAAGTAAAAGAAGCATACGATAAAGCTATTGTAGCAGTTGAAGATGCAGAATTTAAGAGTACTTTAAATGAACCTGAAGATGAGTTAACAGCAGTAGTACAAATTAACAGTGGAGCAGGTGGAACCGAAAGCCAAGATTGGGCAGAAATGCTTGCTAGAATGTATAGAATGTATGCCGAAAAGCAAGGTTGGGCAGTAAAAGAATTAGATTGGCAATGGGGAGATGGAGCTGGTATAAAAAGTTGTACTTACGAAATTGAAGGCTCGTTTGCCTATGGTTTTTTAAAAAGCGAAAATGGCGTTCATCGTCTTGTACGTATTTCTCCTTTTGATAGTAATGCTAGGCGACACACTTCTTTTGCCTCAATAAATGTATATCCATTGGTAGATGATACTAT
>JANNWD010000525.1:0-2120 GCA_031408315.1 Bacteroidota bacterium | reverse complement strand
CGATTGTTATGGCACCCGGTAATAGTCGGCGATCCGGTCGAGCGCCAGCGTCAGCACCAGCTTTCCCGATCGGCTCGGCCAACCGAGGGTGCGCTCGACGTCGGGAGTGCGCTCGCCCGCGCACACCACGCGCCACAGCACGTCGGTCAATCCCGGTCCAGCGGTCGCGCACGCTGCGTGAAACCGGTCGCGCGCGTCCATGGCACCGATCGTCGCCATGTCCGCGCCGCGTGCGCGACTCGATTTGTCGGCTGGTGCGGGATCCCATGCCATCGTGGTCCGCTGTGCCAGCCCGCCACGCATGTAATCGGCGTGGAGCAAGCTGCCTGCCGCAAACTGGCGATCGGTGATCATCTTTCGGGCATGAAGCCATGACAACGGCGATTCAGCGAGATTCACCGTTACGGTGCGCGATGCACGCCCTGTTCGAGAGAAGGTGGCACCGGGAATCGCGCGTTCGATAAGGTCTGTTGGCATGTCATAGTCTCCATTCAGTTCGACCCCTCTTGCCAAATGGGAGGGGATATAGGAAAGCAGAAACCGTATCGGTTATAGGACAATTCGACATGATCACTGCAATTCGTGAAGTGCGTCGGGCAAAGGGCATGACATTGGCCGAAGTGGGGCTGGCGTGCACGCCGCCAACAACGGCGCAAACGATCGGGCGATTGGAAACAGGCACGCGCACCGTGTCTGTCGGTTGGCTCAACCGGATTGCCAAGGCGCTGGGCGTCGAGGCTGGCGATCTGGTGCAATTGCCCGATCGGGCCGATCTGTCGGTCGCGGCACTGCTCCGCGCCGATGGAGCAGAAGCGCCGCGCCATCCGCAAACCGTCACGCCGCCTGCGCCGATGTCCGATGGCATCGCTGTGCTCGTCGAAACGAGCATCGGCGATTATCGTGCTGGCGATGAAATCTGGTGCAGTCGGCTGGCGCCAGATGGGTTCGCGACAGCGCTCAACCGCGACGTGCTGGTGCCGCGCCCTGCGGGGCGGTTCGTGTTCGGGCGAATGATCGGGCGCGAAGGGTCGCGGATGCAGCTGTTGCCGCTGGAAAGTGGCGGCAAGCAGCAAATTTTCGACGATCCGGCGTGGATCGGTGTGGCAGTCAAGCTGGTGCGGGCGCTGTGAGTGCCAACGCTGTCTCAATCATCACGCCATACTGCCTACAATCCGCCTACCCTGAGCTTGTCGAAGGACTGTCCTTTTCTGGACACCGCAAAAGGCAGGACAGGGCTTCGACAAGCTCAGCCTGAACGGAGTTGGGGGCTGTGCACCGAAGCTAGGCGGCTCCACCACCACCCACCTTCGCTAATGCTACGGCGCGCGGTCCGCCTCCCCATCGCAAGGGCGATGGGGACGATGAGCACAGTCAAAACTTGAACCCGACCGTTACCCGCGCATTGGTCGGCGCGCCGGTCGTGATGTTGGTGTCGTTGTGCGCGCTTGGGAAATAGCCCTTGTCGGTCAGGTTTTCGACGTTGAGCTGCGCTTCGATCTTGTCGCTGAATTTGTAGAAGAGCGCGGCATCGATCCGGGTATAGCCGGGCAGCCGGGTGAGATTTGAAATCGTCGTGAATTGCGCTGACTGGTGATACAGCCCCAGCCCGATCCCAAGTGCATCGGTCACGTCGTAACGGTTCCACAGTGACAGTTGATGCCGCGGCACCTGACCTACCCGGCGGCCAGCAGGGGCAGCGGCGGTCGTTTCGGTGATCCGCGCCCTGGTGTTGGCATAGCCGAGCGCGGTTTGCCATTGCGGGGTGATCCGCCCGACAAGCCCGACTTCGAAGCCGCTGGTCCGTTGCGCGCCTGTCAGCACGATCTGCCCGGCAACCGGCCCGTTGGCGCGCGTGTTGCCGCGATCGAGCCGGTAGACCGCAACCGTTGCACTCAATCCTGGCCGCACATCGACTTTCGCGCCGATTTCATAATTGTCGAACGTCTCGGGCTTCAGCGTGGCATTGGTCGGATTGAAGCTGACGAACTGATCGCCTGTCTGCGGCAAGAACGATTTCGAATAGCTGACATAGATCGATGACGCTTCGGTGGGTTTGACGACAAGCCCGACGCGTGGCGACCAGAGATCGTCGACCCGCGCAATCGTGGTCGGCGCGGGCG
>JANNWD010000524.1:0-1912 GCA_031408315.1 Bacteroidota bacterium | reverse complement strand
TCAATCTGCTCTACTGCTGATATTTCTTTAAACGCATCTGTTACCTGTGTATCTCTTAAATATCTCCATTTATATCCATAATCTACCCAAAGTATTTCGTTGGTACTTATTGGTTTTATAAGGCGTATGCTTTTACCCTTTAGTTGTGTTGTAAAAATGCTATTGGCTGTATTATATTTACGCAATCCATATCCTACAGAGCCACTCCATAACATGCCACTTTTATCAATAATAAACGGATAGCAAACTCTTGAATTGGTATCTGTTGGTAGTTTTTCTTTCCAGTTTAATGCTTTTCCATTTTCCCATCTACTTATATCATAAAAATGAAATTCACGGTGATGAAACTCCCACAGGGCACTATTGGGTTTTAAAATAATATTGCCCTCAGGCATTCGTTTTGTATTAAATAATGGAATAATGGTTTTTCCATCATCTAAAAAAAGATTGTTGTTAATAACAACTGTACCATCCTTATTTAAAAAACCATTGTTATATAATCCGCTGTTCGGCAAAAGTGTAAAACTGTTGTTTTTTACATTAAATTGATATACCATTCCATCCATACCGCCAACCCAAATATTACCTTCTTTATCTTTTCCTAAGCCATACACTTGGCTTTTATTGGGTAAAGAAATTCTGGTAACAGGTGGTACGGTTTCTGTTTTAAAAAAATCAACCGTAATATTTATTATATCAAGCCCAGCAGCATCGGTAGCCACAAGCATTCTGCCATCAGGCATTTCTTCCATTGTTCTTATGCCATTGCCAGAAATACTGTTTGGATTTGTTGCATTATTGGTGAGGCGATAAAAAACACCATTTTTTTTGTCATAAATATTTAACCCTGCGTTTTGTGTGCCTACCCAAATTCGGCCTTTACTATCTTCAAATAATTTAATAATGTTATTGCTGCTGAGTGAGTTTTTATTATACGGATCGTTTGTAAAAACTTTAAATGTATAACCATCATAGCGGTTTAAACCGCCGCCTGTACCTATCCAAATAAATCCATCTTTGTCTTGCAGCATATCCAATATCATCCCTTGCGATAAACCTTGTGCTATAGAAATACTCTCGTAGGCTTTTTCTTTTTGGGCAAATGAGGTATAGCTTACCCAAAGCAAGGCAATAGTAAAGAGTAGTTTGGTTGAAATAAGGTTTTTATACATCTATCCATAAAGATAATAGCAAATACCTTTTTTATTGTATTGCTTACAAAGAAAATAGATAGCCTTTTTACAAAATGATGAATTTATCCTACTGCTGCACAGTTTGTCCTACTAAATGCAGAGAATTTACCAATTTATGGTGTATATGTACTCACTAAAAATCAATGGATTGTAGAGTTTTGTATTCAATTACACAAGTAATTAGTAAACCTTTTTTCAACAACAAAACCAAACTAAAATGAAACAAAAATTAAATGTAAAGCAGTTTGCATTCTATCTATTAATGATGCTTATGCCTGCTTTAGGTATGGCACAGGCAAAAAATTTAGTAGTAACACACCGAGTATTTCCTAAAGTGGATAAAGTGATGGAGTTTGAAAAAGCACTAGCTGCCCATTCTCAAAAATATCATACCGGCGATGTGGCCTGGAGAGTAACGGCTATACAAAGTGGCCCAGATGCTGGTGGCTTTCAAATTATGGAAGGACCAACCACTTGGACTGCTGAAGATGGCAGAGGCGATTTAGGCTTGGAGCATAAAACCGATTGGAATAAAAATGTAGCCATTTATTTAACGGATAGGCAAGCTGTAAAATATGCTACTTTCCGAGACTCGTTAAGCAATGGTGCTTTAAGCGACTATGCCGAAAAAACACAATTAACTTGGGCTACACCAAAAATTGGACAGAACGATCATGTAGTATTGATGCTTAAAAAACTTAAAAAGGCTTGGGCACTTG
>JANNWD010000523.1:0-4592 GCA_031408315.1 Bacteroidota bacterium | reverse complement strand
TTAAATAATTCTCTATTCTGTTTTTTGGTAGATTTTGTAACCTTATTTGGTGCCACTTGTTTAGCAATAGTTGCAGAATCTGTTTTTGAATTTACAGGTTTTGTACGTTGTATTTGTGCCGATGCAGTAAAAGCACATATTACTATTATAAAAAAGGAAATTATTTTTTTCATTTACTTTAGTTGAATTTATAAATAGACTACAAAATATAATGGAAGTTTAATTGGGTTATTTTTTTATGGGTCTGACAGTTAGTAACCGTATTTACCCAATAAAAAAAATCCGATAACAAAATGTTAATCGGAGTTTTTAAACGATTGCTTGCCAGCTATTTAAAATTATCTTAAAAACAAAATTTCTCTATACTTTGGTAACATCCAATAAGCATCATCTACCAACAATTCTAACTTATCTACATGGTAGCGAATGATATCAAAGTATTGACCTTTTACATTATCGCAATAGGCAATAGCTTTATCTCTGCTGCTTGTTAATTCATTTGCTTTCTTTCTTTCTTCAATCATTTTTTCTACGCTATCACTCATTACAGCAATATGCTCACTTACTTTTTCTAGCACTTGTAATTGATTGGCATAAGCACTTTCTTTTAATCCTACTTCTTTTAATCCTTTTATATTTGTTAGCAATACATTTTGATATTTTATTGCACTTGGCAAAATAACGGTGGTAGCTAATTCTCCCATTACTCTTGCTTCAATCTGCACTTTTTTAATGTACTCTTCCAACATTATTTCATGTCTTGCTTCTAACTCTGGGTGAGTGTAAATTTCATTTGCACTAAATAATTTCATTGCTTTTTCAGCAACATAAGCATCTAAGGCTAGTGGCGTAGTTTTTACATTTGGCAATCCTCTTTTGGCTGCTTCTTGCTCCCACTCTACACTGTAGCCATCTCCTTCAAATAAGGTTTGCTTACTTGCTACAATATATTTTTGAATAATTTGCATTATTGCCACTTCCTTCTTCTCCCCTTTTTCAATTAATCCATCTACCGAAATTTTAAATTGCTTTAACGTTTCTGCCATTATTGTATTTACAACCGTCATAGCATTTGCACAGTTTGCAGATGAACCTACGGCTCTAAACTCAAATTTATTTCCTGTAAATGCAAATGGACTTGTTCTGTTTCTATCCGTATTATCCAACATTAATTCTGGAATACTTTTATGTATATCCAACTTTAACATAGCTTCATCTTGCTCATCAAATTTTCCGCCAACTCTTGTTTCAATTTGATTTAAAACATCGGTTAAATATTTACCAATAAAAATAGAAATGATGGCTGGAGGTGCTTCGTTTGCACCCAAGCGGTGATCGTTACCAGCTGTTGCAATACTTGCTCTTAACAACTCTGCATAATCATTTACTGCTTTAATAATATTAACGAAAAACGTTAAAAACATTAAATTAGTTTTTGGCGTTTTTCCAGGTGCTAAAAGGTTTACACCAGTATCGGTACTTAAGCTCCAGTTATTATGTTTACCACTACCATTTACGCCTGCAAATGGTTTTTCGTGTAATAAAACTTTAAGGCTATGGCGTTTTGCAACTCTTTCCATAACATCCATCAACAAAGTGTTATGATCAACTGCCAAATTAGCTTCTTCAAAAATTGGAGCACACTCAAATTGTGCAGGTGCCACCTCGTTATGACGAGTACGTAAAGGAATGCCCAGTTTGTAACTCTCTTGCTCAAAATCTCTCATAAAAGCATACACTCTTTCTGGTATTGCACCAAAATAATGGTCTTCTAATTGTTGCCCTTTTGCAGGTGCATGCCCAAAAACTGTACGTCCGGTCATTGTTAAGTCAGGTCTTGCGTTAGCTAAGCCTGCATCAACTACAAAATATTCTTGCTCCCAACCTAGTGTAGATGTTACTTTAGTTACGTTTTTATCAAAATATTGGCACACATCAACCGCCGCTTTATCTACCGCCACCAATGCTTTTAGTAAAGGTGTTTTTGCATCTAAACTTTCGCCAGTGTACGAAATAAAAATAGTAGGAATACACAATGTTTTACCATTACCAATTTCCATAATAAATGCTGGAGAAGATGGGTCCCAAGCAGTGTAACCTCTTGCTTCAAATGTTGCCCTTAATCCTCCATTAGGAAAACTTGATGCATCTGGCTCTTGCTGAATTAATGCACCGCCTTCAAATTCTTCAATTGGTGTACCATCGCCTTTTAGGGTAAAAAACGAATCATGCTTTTCGGCACTTAAACCAGTAAGTGGTTGAAACCAATGGGTAAAATGCGTAACGCCTTTACTTTCGGCCCAAGCCCTTAAGCCATTAGCAATTTGATTGCCCATGTTGCGGTCAATTTTTTTACCACTTTTGGTACTTGCTAATAAACTTTTATAAGCTTCGTCACTTAAAAATTCTCTGGCAGTTTTTAGTGTAAATACATTTTCGTTGAAAATGCTTGTAATTTTTGTAGAAGCATCTACATTAATTTCAACTGGGTTGCTTGTTAATTTTTCAAGTGCCTTAAATCGTAAAGATTGCATAATTTTTGTTTTAAAAATGCAAAAAAACGATTTATTTATTCTAAAAACAAGTTTTTGTTGTTTATACAGTCAAAATTTTACAAAATGTTGAAAAATAGTTTATATTATTTTATTTTTTAATTTAATTGTATTTGGTAAGAAAAGATACCCTAAAAGAGGTGCAATAATAAAGGGCAAATAGATGCTTCGGTACCTAATAATGGCACCCAAATTGGGAATAATATGACCAATAAATAAAAAACTAAGTAAGATAAAAGCAAGAATTGTTAGTAGAAAAATTTTTGGGACTGGCAAAGAATTTTTATTGCTTGCAAATAAAAAAATGCCAATTAGTGCATAATAAAAAAGTAATTCTATTTCAAACGGAATTAGTGTTAATGGTTTTGTGCCAAGTAAAGGTTTAAAAAAAACATTGCCTAAAGCAGTTGGTGTATTTTGCAAAAAACTGGTAGCATTTGGTTGTAATATTTGTACAGCTATTTGTGTATTACCTGCATCTAATTTAAAATAATCGGCCTGCTTTGCAGCAATAAAACTCAAAGGATTTATATTGCTTAATTTACCAGCAAATAAAAGTATAAATAAAAAAGCTACAATAATACTTGATATAGCAATTATGGGTTTAATAGAAAAATTTTTGCTGCTCCACCAAGCAAACAAAATAGGCACAAGTGTTATTGCTACTACATTTCGTAGTATTAATAAAAGCAAAATAGAGAGTATACCAACAACGTAAAATTTTTTATTTTTTTTACCTTCTTCCCAAATACTGTAACAACAATACAAGCTAGTTGTAATTAAAGTAAATATCAATCCATCTCTATGTATACCACTACTAAAATATAAAAAAGAGGGCAACAAAAAACATCCGACAACTAAACCCCAATTAAATTTTATAAACATCTTTTTAAACAATCTGTACAAACCTATATGCCCTAAAAAAACAATGCTATTAAAAAAGATAGAATTGATATAATAATTACCGCCACTTAACAAATTAAAAAATGCCATAAACTTGATAAGGCAATTGTTTTTTAAATCGTTCCAAAAAGAATCGGTTCTGCCCCAAAAGTCGGCGTAACTGTCGTTGTAATTAGAAATAAATAATTCGGAAAAAAAATATTTTGGATTTGTTTTAAGCACTTCATACTCTTGAGTACTTCCTAAATTATTATCCCAATAATCGTTGTGAATACTATAAAAATGTAATGAACAATACCCAATGGCAACGCCTGCTAAAATTTTTATGGTAAATAAAGCAAAAATCCATTTATTACCCAACGCTGCATTTTTTACAAACGAAATTTTTGCAATACCCCAACAAAGCAATACAAAGTAAAGTATAAATAAAAAATAGTTTAGCATAATATAATAGGAAGGTAATAAAAATACATTTACCATTATTGGCTAATGCAATATATACTCAACAACTCATTATCATGTGTTATTTGTTCTTTAAATTTTAGCCCCAATTTTTCTAGTAATTTTATGGAAAAAGTATTTTCTGGAAGTATACAAGCTTCAATGTTTTTATAACCTCCGTCTTTTAAAAGATATGCTAGCAAAGCATTTGCTGCCTCATAAGCATAGCCATTACCATTAAACTGAGGCAAAAATGCTAAGCCAATATCATAATGTTGTAAATAATCTCTTTTTATTAAAATAACAAGGCCAATAAATTTATTGTCTTCTTTATTGCTTACTACCCAATATTTTATTGTGGCATTATTATTTATTCGTTCGATGTATTTTAAAGCATCGTTAGTAGAGTGTATATTTCTATCGCCAATAAATTTTAGCCAACCTTCTGTATTTAATAACTCAAAAATAAACTGGTTATGATTTTCAGCTAAAGGTTCTAGCATTAATCTTTCTGTAGTAAAATGAGTTTGCATTGGGCAAATTAATAAAAAATAAATCTAGTTAGCAAATGTAACAACCATTTTCCCACAACTTATTTGCACATTCTTTACCCTCAATTAGTTTCTGTAAATTTGCACATCTTACAAAATTATTTATGGAAATAACAGCTAAAACCGCCGAGCAATTACGTATTAC
>JANNWD010000522.1:0-2952 GCA_031408315.1 Bacteroidota bacterium | reverse complement strand
CGACTGCACCCAGACCCGACGCCACGCCACAGAGAGCAGCCGTACCGCCACCTCAAGCCACGGCGCAACGGGGGCGACCGACACGACAACGGAAACCAACTGTACGTTTCAGATCGGATGCGGAGTACGACAAGTACTATGCAACGCATACCAAGGCTGTGGCAGCGCTCTGCTGGACGACGGCAAAGAGTTTGGTTAGCTGTGCGATCGGACAAGAGAGCGACTACCGATACCTGTTGGCGCTACTTACCGACGTTGATACGGGAGGACTCGACGGAATGCACCCAGGGATAAACCAATTCCCTATGGCCCTCAAGGCCGCTTACGGCAAAGACCCCGATACACCGACCTATCAGGAAGCGATGTGCGGAACCGACCGTGAGCTGTTCGAGGAAGCAATGGTGAACGAGATCCAAGAGCTGGAACGACACAAGACCTGGGCAACGATCTCCAAGTCAAGCGTTCCAAAGGGGGCCAAGGTGCTCCCATCGACGTGGGTGTTTCGCATCAAGCGATACCCAGACGGACGACATCGAAAACACAAGGCAAGGTTCTGTGTTAGAGGCGATCGTCAAGTCAAAGGAGTGGACTACACGGAAAAGTACTCACCGGTGGTCTCATGGTCGACGGTACGCATGATGCTGTGCCTGTCGCTGAGCAAAGACCTGTGCAGCAAACAGGTCGACTTCAGCAACGCGTTCGTTCAAGCCGAATTGGGTGCCAACGAACACATCTACGTCGCACTACCCAAGGGATTTGAAGGCGACGGCAGCGAGGAGCAGGTTCTCAAGCTGCGACGGTCGCTGTACGGACTCGTGCAAGCGCCGCTCTATTGGGGCAACCATCTCAAGGCTGCGCTGGAAGCGGAAGGACTGAAGCAAAGTGTGAGCGATCCGTGCATGTTCATCGGAAACGGCATGGTGGTGCTTACCTATGTCGACGACGTGCTGTTCTTCGGCAAAGACGGAAAGAAGATCGACGCCAAGATCAAGGCAATCGAGGCTCGCGGATTCAAGCTTACGATCGAGGACGACGTCTACGCGTTCCTCGGAGTCGAAGTGGTACGCCTGCTGAACGGAGAGATCGAAATGAAGCAAACAGGGTTGATCAACAAGGTGTTAGCGACGTGCGGTATGACGAATTCAAACGCAAAGTCAACGCCGTGCAACCAAGAGCCACTGGGGACGAACCTGAACGGCGAGCCGGTGACTGGGAAATTCGAGTACGCGTCTGCGGTCGGGATGCTGATGTATCTCAGCTCCAACACGCGACCCGACATCCAGTACGCCGTCCACCAGTGCGCGCGCTTCACACACTTCCCCAAGCGGACCCACGAAGACGCCATCTGTCGCATCTGTCGGTATCTGCAAGGAACGAAAGACAAGGGGTTGAGATTCAAGCCGGACGACGACCTCAAGCTCGACTGTTACGTCGATGCCGACTTCGCCGGACTCTACAATGTCGAAGACGCTCAAGACCCAGTCTGCGTCAAGTCGCGCACAGGGTACTGTCTTACCTTGGGGAGTTGCCCTTTGATTTGGGTCTCCAAGCTTCAGACGGAAGTGGCGCTGTCAACGACGGAAGCGGAATACATCGCACTGTCGCAATCGATGCGAGACCTCATCCCCATGCGCCGCCTACTACAAGAAGCGGGAACTGCGCTCAGCCTGGACTTCAGCAAGCCCGCCATCCTTCACTCGACCGTGTTCGAAGACAACAACGGCGCATTGAGTTTGGCGCTGTCGCCGAAGATTTCGCCGCGCACGAAGCATATCGCCGTCAAGTACCACCACTTTCGCGAAAGTGTGGGCGCCGGCAAGGGTATCACGATCATCAAGATCGACACCACGCTACAGAAAGCTGACATCTTCACGAAGGGATTGCCGGCGGACACGCACCAAGAGCTGCGCAAGTTGTTGATGGGCTGGTGATTATGATGGTTGGAATGGATCGGAATTTATTTGAGAACTTCAAGTTCGTACGTTGAGCAAGTACGCACGGCGGGGCTTGGAGCAAGTATGCCATCCTCGAATGAGAGGAAGTGGAACGATCCAGTGCAGTCACTAGTCAAGTGGGACTGCCACGTGACAGCGACGACCGTAAGAAGAAGCATTCTCAGTTTTTACAATATTGGAAGTTGCAGAACGTAAATGACATCGTAGTGATCGAAGCAGAGGGAGCGGATCTCCCCTGTTCGTAACTAGATAACAGATTCTATAGCAATAGAGATACAGGAACTGCTAGTGTTGGATACGTAAGCTACGGATTAGCTACGTGGAGCCATCAAGACTGAGCGGTGGATAAAGAACTTGTGACAGCAGCAGCGTCTGAGTTCCGAAGTTCGACTCCCTTTCTCGTAAAACTGACGAGAGCGTGACTCCCTGCTAAGCAAGGTGAGCAGTATCGTCGCAGGTTAGGAGCCCAACGAACGCAAGGTTGCAAGTGGATCCGAGGTTCGGATATTCACCAACAGCGGGAGAAGAGCTTCGCATCGTCGTTCGAACGAAGAAACGATTCTGTGAAATTTCGAGCCAAACATTTGTGGTACACTATCTACGTACGATTCTACGTGAAGTGTCATTGGTAAATATCTTGAGCGAAGCTTCACTTTATTAACACCATTCTTACAGCTACGAAGCAAGAGGACTGTCAAGATGAGTGCTATCTTTACAGCTACACCACCGGGAACACCCAACAGTCAAGCGACTCATCGCGCAGCTCGAACTGCGGCTTTGACAACTGCGTTGGGACCAACACCGCCGGGAACGCCAACGAGCGGCGCGGTGTTTCGTGCGCAACGCACATTGATCACGCAAGCGTTGACTGGTCGCCTTCTTGCTCCAAGCGGAACAGCGACGACAGCAACGACAGCAGCAACAGCAGTGCCTGTTGTCACACCGCGTGTGGGAGGAGTGGAGGTAATCAAGGGTGAGACTTTCGCGTGGACTGGAG
>JANNWD010000521.1:0-5243 GCA_031408315.1 Bacteroidota bacterium | reverse complement strand
TAGAGAATTATACGTATGTTTAAGGATACATATAACCTTTAACCAAAACGATTGATAAGCAAAAATATTGAGTATAAACCCTCTGCTTCTTTGCGGCTCTGCGGTAAAAACATTAACATGAAAATAGTAGAAATTAAAATTTTAAGAGGTCCAAATTATTGGAGTGTACGCCGTACCAAACTTATTCAAATGAAATTAGATTTGGAGGAGTTGGAACAACAACCTACTAATACCATTGATGGTTTTAGAGAACGTTTAGAAAAAATGTTCCCCTCTATGATTGAGCATAGGTGCAGTGTTGGGGCAAAAGGTGGTTTTTTTCAACGAGTAGTTGAAGGTACTTGGATGGGGCATGTAATTGAACATATTGCTTTAGAAATACAAACACTTGCAGGTATGAATACTGGCTTTGGCCGTACAAGAGGTGCTAATGAAAAAGAAGGAGTATACTATGTTTGTTTTACTTATTTAGAGGAAGATGCTGGTGTGTATGCTGCTAAAGCATCTGTACGTATTGCAGAAGCATTAATTAACAATACCGATTACGATTTAGCAAACGATATTCAGCAATTAAGAGAAATTAGAGAAGATACTAGATTAGGTCCAAGTACTGGTTGTATTGTAGATGAAGCTGCAAAAAGAAATATTCCCTACATCCGTTTAAACAAGCAAAGCCTTGTACAGCTTGGCTATGGAGTTAATCAAAAAAGAATAAGAGCAACTATTGCAAGTACCACAAGTAATATTGCTGTTGATATTGCTTGTAATAAAGAAGAAACTAAAATGCTGCTTGAAGCTGCTGAAATTCCTGTACCAAGAGGAACGGTAGTACGTACAGAAGTTGGGTTGGATGAAGCTATTGCAAAGTTTGGCTATCCATTAGTAATAAAACCAATTGATGGAAACCATGGTAAAGGAAATACAACAAATATTACCGACAGAGAGCAAGCCCTAAAGGCATTAGAAGCTGCAAAACATTATGGCAGTAAAGTAATTGTAGAACGTTTTATTACAGGCTACGATTTTAGATGCTTAGTTATAAATCATAAATTTATTTGTGCTGCTTTACGAACTCCTGCAAGTGTTGTGGGTAACGGAAAAAACACTATTCAGCATTTAATTGATGAAACCAATAAAGACCCACGTAGAGGTTACGGACATGAAAAAGTATTGACACAAATAACGGTGGATGGCAGCACAATGAAAATGCTGGAAGATATTGGCTATACCTTAGAAACCATTCCTAAAAAAGATGAATTGGTTTTGTTAAAAACAACCGCAAATCTATCTACAGGTGGCACAAGTACCGATGTTACCGATGAAGTACACCCTGCAAATATTTTTATGTGTGAACGTATTAGCAAAATTATTGGCTTAGATATTTGTGGTATTGATATTATGACTGCAGACTTACGTACACCAGTAAACGAGAATGGCGGGGCAATTTTAGAAGTAAACGCTGCACCTGGTTTTAGAATGCATATAGACCCAAGTGAAGGCTTGCCACGTAACGTTGCAGAGCCTGTAGTTGATATGCTTTTTCCTAAAGGCAGCGAAGGAAGAATACCAATTATTGCTATAACGGGTACCAACGGAAAAACAACCACCACAAGGCTTACAGCCCACATAGCCAAAAATGCTGGTAAAAAAGTTGGCTATACAACTAGCGATGGTGTGTACATTCAAAATCAATTAATGATGAAGGGAGATTGCACTGGTCCAGTATCTTCTACATTCGTATTAAAAGACCCAACTGTTGATTTTGCTGTGTTGGAATGTGCTAGAGGTGGCATTTTAAAAAATGGATTAGCTTTTGAAAAATGTGATGTAGCAATTGTAACCAATGTAGCTGCCGACCACATGGGGCTTGGTGGAATAAATACAATGGAGCAAATGGCTAAAGTGAAAGCGGTTGTACCAGAAACAGTTTTCCCCCATGGTTATGCTATTTTAAATGCTGAAGATGATTTGGTATATGGTATGAAAGATGGACTAAAATGCAACATTGCTCTATTTAGTATGGATGAAAATAATGTACGATTGAAAGAACATTGTAGCAAAGGAGGATTAGCTACGGTATATGAAAATGGTTATGTAACCATTATGAAAGGCAATTGGAAAATACGGGTAATGCAAGCAAAAGATATCCCTTTAACCTACGAAGGAAAAGCAGTACATAATATTGCAAATTGTTTACCAGCCGTACTAGCCACCTATTTGTATAGAGATATAACAATAGAGGATATTCGCCAAGGATTGCAAACATTTATGCCCGGCGAAAGTTTAACACCTGGTCGTTTAAATTTCTTTCATTTTAAAAATTATAGTTTCTTAGCCGATTTTGCACACAACCCACATGGCTTAAAATTGCTTTGCGATTTTGTAAGCAAGCTAGAGTATAAAACTAACATTGGCGTAATTAGCGGTACTGGCGATAGAAGGGATGAAGATATTAGAGAGCTTGGCGAAATATCTGCCAGACATTTTGACCAACTGATTATCCGTTGCGATAAAAATTTACGTGGCCGTACTGCAGAGGAAATTATTAGCTTATTGCAAGAAGGGATAAATAATGTAAACCCAAATATTCCTACAATAGTAATTGCCAACGAAAACGAAGCCTTAGAATATATTTACGCAAACCCAGTACAGGGTGCATTATACACTATTATGTGTGATGTGGTGGCTGGGGCGTTGGATAAGATAAAGGAATTGAAGGATAGGGAGGCGGCAAGTGCATAAAATAAATTAAGGATATTTTAAGAGGATTGATAAGTAGCTTTATCAATCCTTTTTCTTTCTAAAACAAAAACATTAATGAAGTGCATTATTAGTTCTATATCATTCATCTTTTTTACATCTCTCCTATTTGCCCAAAAAATAGATTCCTTAAATACTGCCAAAAATGCAATATGGTGCAATGCACAAGAAAAAGAAATGATTTATGAATTAAATTGTTTACGCAGTAATCCAAAATCGTACATAAAATATATTCAACCGTTATATGATGTTGCTAAAGAAAATTTAACCAAAGAAGGTAAGGGTTCAAAAAATTATAGCATTAGCTACGTTACTACATATCCTAATAATAAACCTTTAGTACGTATTGATACAACTTGGCATTACAGTAACGAAGAAGAAGAAAAAGCCTTGGCATTATTACTAAAAGAATTAAATGAGCTAAACCCTTTACAAATTTTAAAACCGGATGCAGGTATTTACAAAGCAGCTACAAAACATTCCAAAGATCAAATTGCACATAATTGGGAACTGTTGCATACAGGTAGCGATGGCAGGGACCCATGGGATAGAATTATCAAATTTTCACCCAAAATGAAAACGGGCAATGAAAATATTGCTGGAGCTACCCAATTGCAATCGCCTAGAGATTTTGTAATTCAATTATTAATTGATAGTGGTATACCAGGTTATGGCCACAGATATAATATGCTAAACCCCATTTGGACACATGTAGCTTGCAAACAAAACTTTAGTAAAAAATATGGTGGTATGGCCTATTGGATACAAAATTTCGGGCAAATAAAATAATGGCTTTGAAAAACTTAGCAGTATTTTATTATGCTTTTATAAAAACACCCAAACCGTAAACACCAAATACTCCACAAAAAAGAAAACCCAAAACCGTAAATAAAAACTTTTAATTGATGCTTGATTTTTAATTTCTAGAAAAAATAAATTAAAAAAAAATAGTGCTAGTAATACTAGATGAGCAATGCTTAAAAATTTGGTATTGTATTGCGTAGTTGTAAAACTCCATACTAACATGCAACTATACGCCGCTACAACTAAACTAAATCCTCCATACAACGCTGTAGCTTTCGAATACATTACGGCTAATGTTTTTATATGATATTGATTATCGCCATCGGTATCGGGTAAATCTTTAAACCAAGCAATAGCAACACTAAACGCCATAATAAAAATAGTTAAGCACCAAACATAAAGGGGTATGGGAAAATTTTTATTCACTTGATTTTGAAAGTGTAAAAACATACCAACATTTACTAAAAAACCTCTAACAATTGTAATGGCTAATGCCGCTGGCAAATGATGTTTTTTTAATTGCAATGGCGGCACAGAATACGCCACACCAATGATTAAAATAATAGTAATTAATAAAAAAAGAAAAAGTGATGTTGCTAAAGAAACAATTAATGCAATAGCTAACGAAACATAAATAATGGTATAGGCATTTTTCAGCGATAATGTTTTTGCAGCAAGCGGCAAATAAGGTTTGTTTATTTTATCTAACTTAATATCTACAATTTGATTTAAGCCAACTATAAAAACATTACAACCCAATGCAATAATAAGCGTTACAAAATAAAACCCCAAATGTTGCTGAATATTTTTACCAGCACAAGCAATGCAATACAATGCAGTAATGCTAAAAATACTACCAATAATAGTGTGTGGACGGCTAAATTGCCAACCTATTTTTAATTTATTAATCATAAGTAGGATTTGTTTTTATACAAATAAGTTTGCCTTGCCATTGATTAAAACACAACACTTCAATACAATAATTTGATTTTGTTATAGAGTTGGCAAGTGTTTGATATTGTTTTAACGTTTTTGATTTTAGTACCGAAATAATACCATCGTACACTACCGTAAAAATATTTACCGGAATAACGTAGGTAAAAAATAATCGCCAAAAGCTAAATGGCCTTATAAATGGTGTAAGTATTAACTGACCAATTGTGCCAGAAAAAACGACATTTAAAAAAGTAAAAAAACTAGGGGTTAATATTTCTACAATTAAAATTGATGATTGATTAGTTGAAAAAAGTTGTAGAATTCTACGCTGTTCTTCATCATCAAAATGATGAAAAGCATTATACATAGTGTACAGTTTTTCTTTCTCAGGAATTATATTTAGCACATCAATACTTTCATTTAAATAAATAATTGAAGATGTTGAGCTTTTTTTTTGTGGAAATTTATCAGTTAAAGTAGTAACAAAATTGTTGCCTAATTTATTTTGAAGATAAATAGCTGGCTCTCCGCTACCACTGCATAAATCAAGTACTGCATTGGCTTTGGCTATTACCAATAAATTTTTTGCCAACGGAACAAGGGGTTTGTAAAAGTTAAACCATTTAACTAAACTTCCAATAAACTCTAATTGAAATTTACGCAGCCCATTAGGAAACCAATTATAATCTTCTAATTCTTTTAGCATTGCTTACTTTTACGATACAATTTACATCTATTTAAAG
>JANNWD010000520.1:0-12839 GCA_031408315.1 Bacteroidota bacterium | reverse complement strand
GGCGGCTTAGCTATTATTGGTACAGAACGCCACGAAAGTAGAAGAGTAGATAGACAGTTAAGAGGTAGAGCAGGAAGACAAGGAGACCCAGGAACATCAAGCTTTTTTGTAAGTTTAGAAGATGATTTAATGCGTATGTTTGGTAGTGAACGTATTGCAGGGTTAATGGATAGAATGGGATATAAAGAAGGAGAAGTGATACAGCATAGTATGATTAGCAAATCAATTGAAAGAGCACAAAAGAAAGTAGAAGAAAATAACTTTGGTATTCGTAAGCGTTTGTTAGAGTACGATGATGTTATGAATAAACAACGTAATGTAGTTTATGGCAAACGTAATCATGCCTTATTTGGCGAACGTTTGGCATTAGATTTAGATAACGCTTTTTATAGCGTTGCAGAAGGTTTAATACTTTCTTTTAAAGAAGGTAATGACCATGAAGGATTTAAATTGGCTTGTATTTTAAACTTTGGAATTGATACAGCCATTGCTGCTACAGAGTTAGATAAAGATGATGTAAATACTTTAACCGAACGATTGTATACTGAAGCTGTAACAAACTATCGCCGTAAAGGAGATACTATTGCACAACAAACCATGCCCGTAATTAGCAATATTCGTAAAGAGCAAGGTAATCATATAGAAAATGTTGCTGTACCATTTACCGATGGTAAAAAAGGTATACAAGCCCTTGCTAACTTAGACAAATATTTAGCTACAAATGGTAATGAATTAAACAATGCATTAGAGCGTAGTATTACATTAGCTTTAATTGACGATGCTTGGAAAGAACATTTACGAGCAATGGACGATTTACGCCACAGTGTACAAACGGCTAGTTACGAACAAAAAGATCCATTAGTAATTTATAAAATTGAAGCGTTTAATGCCTTTAAGCAAATGGACGATCAAGTAAATAAAGAGGTGGTTAGTTTTTTATGCCATGCACAAATACCGTTGGAGCAATCTAATAGTGGGCAAATAAAAGAAGGTAGAGAGAGAAAAACGGATATGAGTAAAATGGCTGCCAACAAAGCCGCTATTGATGCCGCTGGAGATGATTATGCAGCCAACGAAAAAGACTATTTTGACCCTAGCGAAAGCATTAAGCAAATGCCTGTAACGGTGGAAAAAATGCCTGGTCGTAATGAGCCTTGCCCATGTGGTAGCGGTAAAAAGTACAAGCAGTGCCACGGTAAGGAAGCATAAAATAAAAATAAATTTAGAGCCACTTTTTTTGAGTGGCTTTTTTTTTGTGGGTTAAGATGGTTTTAAACTTATAGCTGGGTAAAAAAAAATACTAATTTTGTATTTTATGTAACTACATCTTACAAATGAATAAAAATATTTTACAATTAGCTTGCTTATTAGGTGCTTTATCCGTTGCCTTAGGTGCATTTGCTGCACATGGGTTAAAAAATATTTTGTCTTTAGAAAACATAGCCATTTTTGAAACTGGCGTTAAGTATCAATTTTACCATGTTTTTGCTTTGTTAATTGTTAGTATTTTGTACAAAGATTTTGATAAAAAATACATGAAAATATCGGCTAATTTATTTTTAACTGGGCTAGTTATTTTTAGTGGATCCTTGTATTTATTATGTTTTTCAAAACAATTTACTTTGGGAATAAATTGGTTAGGTGCAATTACGCCTATCGGTGGAGTTTGTTTTATTTTGGGTTGGATGTTTATGTTTTTTGGAGTGAAGAAAAAAATCGACTAATTTCTAAAAAAAATCTACTCAATTAAATGTGGAATAAACCTGCTTGTATTATTAGTAATTAATCCGTTACCTTCTCTAATACCCATGCCTGCTGGTTCCTGTCCAACAATCCAACTTCCAATCACTGGGTAATTGCCATTATGGTTTGGCAGTGTAAATAATTCTTGATAAATAAACCCTTCACTGCCATAATCACCATCGGTTTTTTCTAAACTATTTTTTTGCTCAATCAATTCAATATTTGCACCCTCTCTGCTAAGTATTGGTTTCTTAGCATAGCTATTAAATCCATCATTACTAAATTCTGCTTTAAGTAATAAAGGATGTTTAGGATACAATTGCCAAAGTATGGGCAATATTCCTTTGTTGCTTAAAATCATTTTCCAGCTGGGCTCTATCCATTTTGTTTGTAAAGTATCTGCTATAATATTTTTGCCAAATTCATCCTGCAACAACCATTCCCAAGGGTATAATTTAAAAATGTTTGTTATAGCTTCATCATCTTCATCCACAAATTTTTTTGTACTATCTGCCCAACCAATAGTATTCATAAAAGTAAATTTAGTAGTATGCCCAGCTTGTATAGCACAGTCTCTTAAATATTCGGTGTTAGTTAAATCTTCTAAACTTTCGTTAATACAAGTAAAGTGTAGTTTACTATTATTTAAATAAGGTAGTAAATATTTCCAGTAAGCTATTAATTTTTCGTGTAAGCTATTAAATTGGTCTTTCGTTTTATCAAAATCGTTTAACCAAAACCATTGCACTATAGCTGCTTCAAATAAACTTGTTGGCGTATCTGCATTAAATTCTAATAATTTTATTTCACCATTTTTATAACATAAATCCATTCGTCCATAAACAGCAGGGTCGTCTTTATTCCAACTGTTTTCTATGTGTGGAGTTATCCAATTAGGTATTTTTAGCAAGTCGTATTTTTTATAATCAATTACATGCTGTACGGCGGCAATACTCATTTCATATAATGTTGTAGTTGCTTTTTCTATTGCATCAATTTCATCCGTTCTAAAGCTATAATAAGCACTTTCATCCCAATATGGCACATCGGTACTATGAAAACCAAAGCCTAAATTTTCAACTACTTTTTGCCAATTATTTCTGGGTGTTATATGGTGCCTTTTCAAGTTTTTTATTTTTGGGTAGATAGAAAATAGATAATAAGTATTTTTAGCTTGTATAAATTTTTAGTAGATTTTATTTTATCCACCACCTTTGCTACTTCTTCCAAAACCACCTCTCACAGCTTTTCCTTTGCTATAGTTTGTGCCAAAGTTGCTTGATGTTGGTATGGCATTACTACTAAAACCATTTCGTACAAAAGCCCCATTGCTATTGTAGCTATACAAGGGCCTAAATGCATAAAACCAAAGCCCAGCACCATGAAAGTGTGACCTTGAATAGGGAGCCGTAGAATCGCTTCTTAAATAGGTTTTGCCGCCGTTTCCATTTTCCCAATCGGTAGGTACTTTTTTTTGATTGCAACTAGCTAGTGCTGCAGTAATTAATACTAATTTTATTTTTTTAGATTTTTTCATTGGGTTTTTATTTTACAGAAATGAAAACATCATAATCTATTTTTACTGTTTTTTTATTATTGTTTTCATCATACACTTCTTTAAAACCTAAACTAGGTATAGTGTCATTAAGTTGTCCACTTTTTATAGTATTTCCATTTTTCCAAATTTTATAATCTGTTACTAAAATATCTAAGCTGTCGTTTAAATGTTCCACTTTTATGGTAGACTCTACAGCCCCATCTTTTGGTACATTATTAACAACATCCTCATCCTGCTCATCGCTACTACAAGAAAAAAGTAAAAGGCTAATTACAGATACAAATATTATTTTTTTCATAGTTAAAATTAAATAATAAATACTTTATTTTATTCTATTTTATACATATCTTTCTAACGTATTACAAACTAAAACTTGCCACAACATGAAAAATTTTATTGCTGTATGCCTATCGGCATCAATTTTTATTTCTTGCTCAAAAAATTTACCAAGTAATGATGAAGTTGTTTCGGAAAAAATGTCCGAAGTAAAAACCTTTGCCGAAATTAATTCCTTTATTAAAACTACTATTGACGTAAATGGAAATTTTGAGTGGAATGCAGCACCCGATGATATTGTATGGAGTGCATTGCAAAAAAGCGATAATATTGCTAGTATTGGATACAAACCATCTGCCGAAGGCGATATAAAAAACAAACTACACACTATTGATATTAGTAAAGCCGAGTGGCAAGCAGCAAAGCAACAAGTGCTGCAAATTATTTATGAAGAAGAAAGTAAACTAAATGCCAATTTACAAAAAGCTACTATGGAAATTTGGCAAGAAGATGTTTTGCCTGTGGTTGATGTAGAAATAAAAAATATTAATACCATAAAAAAACTTAGAGCAAGTAACCTTGTACGCTATGTAGAGCCTATGGGTTATGAGCCAGAAAAAGTTGATAATAATAATAGTGGCAATGGCTTTGGCTTAAGCAGTAGTGGTTGTGGTAGTAATGTTAGCGATAATACTTTAGTAAATAATATACATTATACAGTTGCAACCCCTAACACAAAAGTAAGTTGGAATTATGCAGCACATGGTATACAAAATGCTTGGACAAAAAGTACAGGCTCTGGCATAAAAATTTTTATTATTGATACAGGTTGTGAGTACGATCAAGAAAATTTGGGAGGTGCTTTTAATCAAGGTAACTCAATTGGAAGAACTGTTGAAAAAATTGTTACTCTGCCTCGGTCTACGTTTTTAGGCATACCAACTGGTCCAGTAGAAACACCCGATGATGGTTGTGGCCATGGTACATCAATGGCTGGTGCTTGTGCTGCCCCAAGAGGAATTGATGGTAACACTTGTGGCATTGCCTACAATAGCAACTTGGTTACTTGCCGTGCTGGAGAAGATGTATTGATAGATGCTAGTAGAGAAGTAAAAGGTGTAGCAGACGCTTATGTAAATGCTGCTAACAGAGCCGATGTAAAAATTATCAGTATGAGTATGGGAAGAATAACTAGTAGTGGACAAATTGCAGATGCAATTAGGTATGCTAACGGTAAGGGTAAGTTGATATTTTGTGCTGGTGGTACATCTTTTAGTTGGAGTGCAGGTTGGTACGGCGTAATTTTTCCGGCTTGGATGAGTGAAGTACAAGCAGTAACTGGTGTAAAGCAAAATACTACATTTACTAATTGTGCTGCTTGCCACAAAGGAAGTGAAATTGATTTTGTTGTTGTGATGGAAAAAGCTGGTGATAACATGCACCCTTTATCGCTAGCAATGAGTGGAGATGTGCCAAGTACCGTAGGTGGCTCATCTGTTGCTACTGCAAGTTGTGCAGGTATGGCTGCATTAATTTGGGCAAAATTTCCTACCTATAATGCTACCCAAATTGTAGATAAATTAAAAACAAATAGTAGTAATTATCCAACGAAAACAAATGAGTATGGTTGGGGCACACCTAATATTAATACAGCAACGAATTAATTCTTTATAGTCAAATTTAAAGTTGCCTTTCAATATTTTTGAAAGGCAGCTTTATTTTAGAATTTATTTAAACAGTATTTAATTGTTGAAAAATACTTGCAACGTTTTTTATAAAGAAATAAGTAAAATAAAAATAATAAAAAGTGAAGCAGGGGCGGTATACAAACACCATTTAAAAAAATAGGGCCTGAGTAGAAACTCTGGCCCGTTTTTAATCCGTACCCTATGAAAACTTTGCTAAGATAAAGCGGCTTTTTATAATTACCAATTTTTTTATTACTTATTTATTTTTTTTTTAAAACCTACAAGGTAATTGGATGACCTATTCCGTTAATGTATAATATGGCTTGGTTATCGCACTCTCCTGTACCGTAGTCTAATAGAGCTTGCCTACTATTTCTCACCAAGTTTACAGTGCCTTTTACAATCCATTGACAGGTAAAACGCTTAATTAATGGTTCAACAATGATTGAAGACCATACATGACCAACTGAATTAGAACCATTTGCACCACCAGTAATTTTATACACATCATCTAAAGGAAAGTGTGGCGTACCATTACCACCAATTTGTAAAATGTTTTTTAAGCTATTCCATTTTATCCATTTATCGGTATTGGTGTTGGTAATTTTTCCTTGTAATACTGCTACTTTCCAGCCTTGCACATTATTGTTGCTGGTGTTTTCAGTAATATGTGTGCCTTCAATTTTTAAACTATCTACATAATAGTTTAAAAATGTGGTACTTACTTTGGCACCAGGCACAAGCATACGGTTGGTGTAAATAGATACAATTTTTCCTTTTCTAAATTTTCCATCTCTACCCAAGCAGCCATCACCAAAATTTACGGTAACTGTTTTAGGAAATACACCTGGAATATTTGGTATAACTGTTATAGTATAGCAACGGCGACCATTCAAATTAATAGCACCCAATTCATCAATACCAGATACATTACTGCCTAAGCCTAAATCTTCGCCAGCCTCGGCAGTGCCAACACTTGCTGTAATGTTAAATACATCATCGTATAGCACTTCGGCTTCCACATCTCGGCTAGATGTTTCAACACTTGCTGCAACTTCTGTAGGTGTGTTAGCAATAGGTTCAATACTAGTGTTTTCTTTTTTGCAGCTTGCAAAAAGTAGTGTTCCAAAAAGAGCAAAAAATACCCACGCCTTAAAAAGGCTAATTGTTTTTTTCATAATAAATAATTTTTAATTAAGGTGAATAAATACAATAACATTGACGGGTCAGGATAACAATAGTTTAACCAGTAATTTAAATTTGTGCCGATGGTATACAACCTTTAGCCAATATTTTTAAACGATTAATACGTTAAGTAATTCTGGAAAAATGTATTATATCTTAAGCAATGTTAAATTTTTTATTCACTTTTGTATTGTTATGATGATAGTAGATACACATTGCCATTTATATAGCACTGAATTTGATACGGATATTATTGATGTAATCAAAAGAGCAAAAAACGAAGGCGTACAAAAATTTTATTTACCAGCAATTGATAGCACCACACATAATGCTATGCTAGCTTTAGAAACTAAATATGCAGGCGAATGTATTGCTATGATGGGCTTACACCCATGTAGCGTAAAGGCTAATTATAAAGATGAATTGCAGTTAGTGGAAGAATGGTTTACCAAAAGAAATTTTGTAGCAGTAGGGGAGATAGGGCTTGATTTTTATTGGGATAAAACATTTACTACCGAGCAGTACGAAAGTTTTAAATGGCAAATTGAATTAGCTATAAAAAAAGATCTACCTATTGTAATACACACCCGTAATGCAATGCAAGAAACGATTAATGTAGTAAAGGAATATGGTAAACACAATGTAAGAGGAATTTTTCATTGCTTTAGCGGTAGTTACGAAAGCGCAAAAGAAATAATTAAAGCAGGGTTTTATTTGGGTATTGGTGGCGTTGTTACATACAAAAATGCAGGCTTGGCAGAAGTGTTACAAAAAATTGATTTGCAACACTTAGTTTTAGAAACCGATGCTCCCTACCTTACCTCAGTTCCGTTTAGAGGAAAGAGAAACGAAAGTAGTTACTTAAAATATGTGGTTGAAAAAATTGCTGAGATAAAAAATGTATCGTTGGAGGAGATTGTGGATGTTACTACAAAAAATGCTTTAGCAGTTTTTGGTTAAAAATTTGCAGAGAGGAAGGGATTCGAACCCTCGATACAGTTACCCATATACAAACTTTCCAGGCTTGCTCCTTCAACCACTCGGACACCTCTCTGTAATTTGGATTGCAAATGTAGTGTAAAAAGGATTGATAAATATTACTCTAACACTTTTTCCATTTGCATACTTCGGCTGCCCTTTATTAAAAAATGAGAGTTGCTAAAATTGTTTTTTGCCAACCATTCTTTTGCCAGTACAGAATTTTGAAAGTAAATATATGGGTGTGAAACTTTGTTAAAATCTCCACCAACTAAAACTACACTTCCCCAATTAAATTTACATAACAAATCAATAATGATTTGATGTTCTAAAACACTTTCATTTCCCAGTTCCATCATTCCGCCCAATAATAATACTTTTTTTTCAGCTTCAATTTTTGCAAAATTTTCAATGGCTAGTTTCATGCTGCTTGGGTTGGCATTGTAAGCATCTAAAATAATTGTATTGCTATCTTTTTTTATTAATTGGCTTCGGCTATTGCTTGGGGTGTAATTCTCTAAAGCAGTTTTTATTTTACCACTATCTACTTCAAAAGATACTCCAATGGCTACAGCTGCCAATACATTGGGCAAATTATAATCACCTACTAATTGTGTTTTAATAATTTCATTAATTCCTTTTGATATAGCTACTTGCAAAAAAGTAGTATGGGTTAAAATATTACCTACAACATCAGCATGGTTAGTTCCATACGTAAAAATAGAAGCTATCCCTTTACTCATTTCAACTAAGTAATTATAGTTGTTCATTATAAAAGCACTACCGCCATTAGCTCTTAAATAATCAAACAATTCTCCTTTACCTTTCTTAATACCTTCAATACCTCCAAATCCTTCTAAATGTGCTTTACCACAATTGGTAATTAAACCAAGCGTTGGCTGGGTGTACATGCAATATCCTTCAATTTCTTTTTGATGATTGGCACCCATTTCAATAACAGCAATTTCGGCATCTTGCTTTATTTTTAAAATTGTTAAGGGTATACCAATGTGGTTGTTCAAATTTCCTTCGGTAGTATATATTTTATAGGTTGTTGATAGTACTTGATGAATTAATTCTTTAGTAGTTGTTTTTCCATTGCTACCTGTAATGGCGATAAATGGTATCTTAAACTGCTCTCTATGGTGTTTTGCTAATGCTTGTAAGGTTTGCAAAACATTATCTACTTTAATTATGTTTATTTTACCGCTAACGCTTTTTATATCTTCATCTACAATAGCATATGCAGCCCCTAATTCAATAGCTTGTTGTGCAAATAAATTACCATTAAAATTTTCTCCTTTCAATGCAAAAAATAAATCATCTTTTTTTATTTTTCTTGTGTCGGTTTGTATAAAAGGATATTGTAAATAGAAATTGTTGTATAAATCTTGTATTTGAATAAAACAAAAATAGGGTAGATATTTTGGAATAAAAAAAGCAACACCTTTTTTGATGTTGCTTTTTTTATAATTGCATTAAGAATTTATTTTTTCTTTCTAGAGTTTTGTTTACGCTTACCAAAAGAGTTACCTTCTTTAAAGCCTGGGCCTTCTGGAGGGCCTAAATAAGTTTGAGCACAACGGAAACCTACAGTACTAGCAGCTTGGTTCTCTTCCATAAATCTACGAGAGCCAGGAGATAACCAATAGGGTCTATCATTCCAACTACCACCTTTAATTACCCTTGAATGATCGCTAATTAAGGATGTAGTTCCATAGCCATAATAAACTCCACTTGCACTATCACCATCCAAGTAATTAATTACATCATTTTTTTGATAGTTTGCTCTTCCTCTTACTTCATCATCGCTGATATCAACTTTCTTTAAACGACCAGCACTATCTCTTTCCACTTGCCCACTTGCATCTTTATAATATTTTTGAAATTTATTACCACGGAAGTAATTAAAATCTTGTCCATCCATAGAAGTCATTGGTCTGTACACATCACCAACCCACTCACTTACATTACCACTCATATTGTATAAACCAAATGCATTTGGATAGAACGATTTAAAATTACCAGGTATTGCGGCACGGTCATTCAAACCTCCTGCAACACCCATATTATCTCCACTACCTCTTTTAAAGTTGGCTAAAAACTTACCTTGCCAGCTACCACGGCGGTTATCTCTTAAACCATTAGGGTTATTACTCCAGCTATAAATTTGTTGATTACTTAATAATTCTTCTCCTCTACCGCTTTCTTTTTTACGAGGACTAGGGTTTTGTGCATAAATACCATAAGCAGCATATTCCCATTCAGCTTCTGTAGGTAAGCGGTAACCCATATTTAAAATACCATCTTCCATACTAATGGTACCTCTTGGTTTACCACTAACATCTTTTAAAACATTTTTTCCTTTTGGCTTTTGCTTATTTTGAATTAAATCTGGAGCCATTAAATAGGTTTCTGTATTAAAAGATCCATCGGCACCACCACCTTTCATTTCTTTTTTTGCGGCATCTTTCTTTAAATACCCTTTCTTCATTAAGTTCAATTCATTTACTCTATCTGTTCTCCAAATAGAAAAATCATGAGCTTGCTGCCATGTAACACCAACTACAGGATAATAATTGTAAGAAGGAAAACGGAAATAATATTGAACATAAGGCTCATTGTAGGCTAATTCTTCTCTCCAAACTAAAGTATCTGGTAAAGCTTTTCTAATTACAGCTGTATCGTCTGCAAAAGTATTACTCAACCAATATAGGTATTCTCTGTAATGCACATTGGCAACCTCTGTTTCATCAATAAAAAACGAGGGAACAGTAATACGACGGGGAATATTATTCCAATCTCCCATTACATCTTCATCCTTAGCACCCATTACAAAAGATCCGCCTTGTACAAATACAAGCCCTGGTCCAGCTTTTGGGTATTTTACTTTAGATACATGGAAGTTTCCCATGTTTTTATCGTCGTAGTTCCATCCGGTTGCAGATGATTTACTAGATTTTTTTCCAAATAATCCGCCATTTTTACAAGCACTTAAACTAAGTGCAGCGGCTACAACTATCATCAGGCTTTTACCCGAAACATTTTTTTGCATATTCATTCGTTTTGCAAGTTAATTAACGAAAGGTTTTCTTTATTATTGTGTAGGGGGCTACACAGGTTGCGAATATAATTACTTTATATGAATTACAGCAATTTGCATACCCTTTTTTATTAAGATGATATTCGTATATTAATAAATATAAAAAAATAAAATTATTTTTTTGATGCAACAAAATCAAAAATTGAATTGTCTTTTAAAAAGTTATGCAATAAACAATGATTTAATATCGTTTATTTCCTTAAATTGCAATTAGATAAGAAATTAACATTTTTACATAGTACCCTATTTGAGGTATAGTCAAAATAAAAAAGTTGCTTATCTTTGATAAAAAAGGAACAAATATTTTTATTTTTTAACAAGATTTTATAATTTAGTTGTTTGTAATTATAAAACTACTATTTTTACAATTGTTATAAAACCATTAAACTAAACGCTTATAGAGGTAAGTCTACCTAACCAAGACAAAACAAAACGCATGAAAAAAGTAACTTTGAAACTAACTGCCTTAGTTATGTTAGTGGGAGGAGCGATAAACGTAGCTAATGCCCAATCAACAAAACCAATTAATGTTGTAACCTCTGCCGTACCATTTTTACGTGTTACTCCAGATGCCCGTGCTGGCGGTATGGGAGATGTAGGTATTGCAACTTCACCAGATGCTAACTCAATGTTTAACAACTTAGCTAAAACTCCTTTTAGCACAAGTAAATCTAGTGTAGCATTAAATTATGTTCCTTGGCTAAGAGATTTATCGATAAATGATATTTATATGGCCTCTTTGGCAGGTTTTTATAAATTAGACGAAACACAAGCTATATCTGCTTCTTTAAGATATTTTAGTTTAGGATCTATTGAGTTTACAGATTTTTCTGGTAATCCTTTAAATACTTTTAGACCAAGAGAATTTGCTATTGATGCAGGTTATTCTAGAAAATTATCTAGCAAAAATTCATTAGGTATTGCTGTTAGATATATTAACTCTAATTTGGCTAGTGGTACTGTTAATGGTGTAAGCTACAAAACAGGATCTTCTGTAGCTGGTGATTTAACTTTCTACCATCATGGTGCAAAGGAAAATGGCCAGGGCTTTAACTGGGGAGTTACTTTAACTAACCTAGGGTCTAAAATCGCTTATACTAGCGATGCTACTCAAAAAGATTATATTCCTGCTAACTTAGGAATAGGTGGTGCTTATACTAAAGTTTTTGATGAGGATAACAAATTAACAATATCAGCAGATATAAATAAATTAATGGTTCCAACTCCAGGTGGTAATGACTCTGCAAGTTTAGTCAAATATCGTAGTCAAGGTGTTGTTAGCAGTTGGGCCAAATCATTCGGTGATGCTCCAGATGGCTTTGGTGAAGAATTTAAGGAAATTAATATTGCTGTTGGTGCAGAATTCTGGTATAAAAATCAATTTGCTTTTAGAGCAGGGTACCATTATGAAAATCCTATTAAAGGAAACAGAAAGTTCTTAACAGTAGGTGCAGGTTTAAAGTATAATATGATTGGTTTAAATTTTGCTTATTTATTTAATTCAGGAAATGGGGTAACTCGTAATCCATTATCTAATACTTATCGTTTTGGTTTAGTATTTGATTTTGGTGGTGCAGCTGGATCATCTAATTAATAGTCAACATAAAATCTTTAAAAAGCGTTCCGTCTAAAACGGAACGCTTTTTCGTTTATACAATTTAATTACGGATATTTGTTTAAAAATTACAATGGCTTATAGGATTGGTTCGGGAGTAGATTTTCATCAGTTAGTAGTCGGTAGAGATTTATGGATTGGGGGTGTTAAAGTGCCTCATTCAAAAGGAGCTTTGGGCCATAGTGATGCAGATGTTTTACTACATGCAATTTGCGATGCCATGCTAGGTGCATTAGCGTTAGGTGATATTGGAGTTCATTTTCCTAACACTGATGCACAGTATAAAAATATTGACAGTAAAATTTTACTAAAGCACTGTTATGACTTAATTTCCTCCAAGGGTTTTAGTATTGTTAATATTGATAGTACCATTTGTTTAGAAATGCCCAAAATAAAGCCTTATACCTCTCAAATGTGTAGTATTATCGCAAGTATTATCAATGTTAGTGTAGATGACGTTTCTATTAAAGCAACAACAACGGAAAAAATGGGTTTTGCCGGAAGGGAAGAAGGACTATTTGCTTATGCAACAGTTTTATTAGCAAAAAATTAATTTTAATGAAACTTGTTTTGACTATACTTAGTTTTTTATTAATAGTTAAGTTTAATTTATTTGCACAAAATCGAAATAATATTTGGTATTTTGGTGATAAAATTGGAATTGATTTTAATGTAAATCCACCACAAGTACTT
>JANNWD010000519.1:0-1738 GCA_031408315.1 Bacteroidota bacterium | reverse complement strand
GCAAAAATTTCGGATTTCCCATCAGGGCTTATTTTGTAAATAGCATGTTCGGTTTCATTACTTACATACAGGTTATTGTCTTTATCAATACAAATACCAGATTTACCTGGTAAGGGCGGCAATTTTAAATCGTTATTATTTTCATCCATAGCCCCTTCACCATACAGGCTGGTAACTTTTGCATCAGCATCTACTTTACGCAAACAGTTTTTATCAATCATGTATAAGTTGTCGTTAGCATCAATAGTGCAGTTGCCAGTACTCCATGTAAAATGTGCCTTTTCGCCTTGACCGTCTATTATTTTACTATCCATTTCCTTACCTGCCATAGTGCTTACTTTCCAAGTTTCACTAAGTGGCTTGTGTATAAATGCCAACGACAGTAGCATTAAAAACAAAGGCAATAGCAGTATTTTCTTTTTCATGAGTTTATTTTTAATAACCTACCCTTAATGAACTACGTTCATTTGTACAAACTACAAAGCAGAGAGAACTGTAAAGTGTTGTATTATGATTCACTTTGGTATTAATCAATTTTTGATTTGATTTTTTCAGTTTTTTCGTAGCAAGCCTGCCGATAAATCAACAGAATAAGCTACCCCTTTAATAACGACTACAAAACCACAATTACAGTTTCCATTACAAACAATGCCAAAGGTTGTAACTTTAGCATTACAGTCTCCGCTGCTTCCGCCGCCACAAGTACAAGTAAAAGTGCCGCTAACAGTACCTTTTGCATTACTAACTGTAAAAATTTTTCCATCTGATGATACCTCTACTGTGTATCCTGCCTTTGCTTGTAGTTTGCCCCCTTTTATTATTACACAATCGGGCAAAGGTTTAGTATCATTTTTCTTTACAGGTTTGATTTGTGCTGAAGCTGCAAAACTTAGCAGCATAGAAAATAAAAAAAATAGCATTGTCTTTTTCATAAATTATAGTTTTTATTGTTTAGTCATTTTTCTGATAGTAGAACCATCGCATACCAAAATATTTCCTTTACTATCAATACTTAATCCGTATATGCCATAAAACATGGCTTTGGTACCCATGGCATCTCTCCAACCTTCTGTTTCATTACCAGCTAATGTGGTAACTACGCCAGCAGGAGTAGCTTTACGTACTCTTGTATTTTCACCAATAATCAGGTTATCAGCCGCATCTATTACTAAGGCATTAATACGCATAAACTTTGCAGCTTTGCCTGTGCCGTTATTATCGCCTGCTGGACGTAAACCATCAAAGTCGCCAACAAAATTGCTTACCACACCTTGCGGATTAATTTTTGCAACACAACATCCTCTCTGCCCGTTTTGAGCAACATATACATTGCCCTTGCTATCTACGGCTATATACCTTACTTCTCCAAATTGTGCATCCCTACTTAGTCCGGGTTTAAAATCTGAAGTTTTTCCATTACCTGCCATAGTTTTTACTTTTCCATCTGCACTTATTTTTCTCACTATTCCGTTACGGGAATCTGCCACATACATATTACCTGCTTTATCAATACACAATCCATCAGGGGTATTAAATTCGGCTTGCAACTTTGGGCCATCATCTGTTCCTTTATAGCCTTCTGCCCCTGCAAATAGTGTTGCTTTTTTATCGGGGGTAATTTTATAAATAGCATGTTCATTAGCGCTACTAACATACCAATTGCCTGCTGCATCCATACATAAACCATTGTTTGGCCAGTTAGGTAATCGTGGTAAATCAATTGTATAAAAATCCTGCC
>JANNWD010000518.1:0-4328 GCA_031408315.1 Bacteroidota bacterium | reverse complement strand
ACAAACATAGCGGCTATAATTAAAGCGGTTAAAATTGGGGTTGGTTTGTGTATTGTTCTCATTGTTGTATGTTTTGTTTGTTAGGAGAATTATTATTTGCTTTTTATGGCTGTATAATACCTAACACTACGGAGGCTCAACATACTTATATAGTGCAATGAAAATAAGATAGCTATAAGCTAATATCTTATGGGGGGGGGGGGTATAATATGTAATCGGTTATAAACCATAGTACGAAATATTATAAATAAATTTACGATATATTATTTGAATAAGCAACAAAAATAATTGTTAAGTAATTATTAAGTATGCTTCTGTGAGTAATACAAGTAAATAAGTAACTCAAAATAGTTCCTTCATTTTACTCAGGAAGACGAGACAGACTTCTTTTTGTATAGCCTCCTTACTTTTCACAATAGCTATTCAGCATAAAACTTGCTACATTCATATTGAGGAAAGAAACATCTTAATAAAGTCTCTTTTTAAAATATTACTTCAATAACCCACCCACTCCACCTCCCCAAACCCAAACTCCCTTTCCATCAGATCTTGGCAATGCAAAACCCCTTTTTCATCTACATGCTTAATGGTAGTTTCAAGAATGATATTGTCTTTTTTTAGTTTTACTTTTTCATCTTTTTTATACAAAAGGGCGTTATAGTTTTTAAGTATATAACCCGTTTCCATATTTTGTATTGCATTCATCAATTTAGAATGTAGCTGCTTTGCTAAATCAATCACATCATAATTAGTACCAGTAATTTGTTTTAACGATATTGGGTTGGGCACTAAAGCATCAAACTCGGTTTGGTTAATATTTAATCCAATGCCAACCACTGCCCAGTTCCAATTTTTTCCATGGTAATTGTTTTCAATTAAAATTCCTGCTGCCTTTCTGTCATTCCAATAAATATCATTGGGCCATTTAATAGTGGTGCTTTGCCCTGCTAATTCATAAAAAAATTGCTGTACTGTGCAAGCCACTAGCATATTAAACAAGTAAGGTTGTGGCAATTGTAGGGTATCAGTGGCAAATACAACGGATAAAAGTATATTTTGCCCCTTATCTGCTTGCCATTGTTTGCCCCTTTGCCCTTTACCATTAGTTTGCACTTGTGCAAAGTAAGCCATGCCATCTTTAGCTAAACCAGCCTTAATTTGTGCCATGGCATAGTTGTTGGTACTATCCACACTATCTAAAACAGTAAAAAAAGGGGTATTTAGCATAAACAAGCAAATAATAGTACTTTTGAGGTGTAGTTAGGTTGTTTTTAAGTAGATAAAAAGTAATCTTTACAAACAAATATCAAAATAAAAATTCAATTCGTTTAATAAAAAATAATAGCATTTGAGCAATTTAAATTCCTTAAGTACCCGTAAAAAGAATAGTGCCGTTCGATTAACAAGAAATAGCAAACTTTTCAAAACAATCATTAACGCCATACAAGAAAAAAAAGGGGATAATATAGTAAGCCTCGATTTAAGAAAAATTGATGAGGCTGTTTCCGACTTCTTTATCATTTGCCAAGGTAATAGTACTACACAAGTAAAGGCCATTGCCGATTTTGTGGAGTACGAAGTAAAAGAAAAATGCGATGAGCCTGCTTATAAGCATGAAGGCCGACAAGCACAGCAATGGATATTGATAGATTTTGTAAATGTGGTAGTACATGTAATGCTACCCGATACTCGTAAATTTTATCAGTTAGAAGAAATGTGGAGCGATGCTAGTGTACTTGAACACACCGATTAATTTTACAACAATCCTTTATAAATTTCGTTATAAACAATAGCAAAAAGAAACAATACATAATGAGTCAGCAAAACACAAATAAAAAATTTGACCCAAATAAAATACCGCCATTGGGAGATGATAAAAAGAAACCAAAGTTTAATCTTTATTGGATATACGGACTAATTTTTGTATCTATTATTGGCTATACACTCTTTAAAAATGTAGATGTAGCTGGTGTAGCTACCGATATTGGCCGTACAAAAACAATGATTTTACAAGGTGATGTAGATAGCATTGTCATCATAAACAAAAAAAATGTTTATGTGCATATTATAGAAGATAGTTTAAAAGCAAAAACTGCTTTTTATCAAAAAGCTTTTGGTAACGAAAATTTTGAACTTGTTAAAAAAATAAAAAAAGGTAAGCCGCAAGCGGCATTTAAAATTGGCGATTTAGAATCGTACACCAGAGAAATGGAAGGGTTTTATGTAGAAAATAAAATAATTAATAGGCCTACAATTATTTATGAAGAACCTAGCGAATGGTATTCCGTTATTTCAAACATTCTTCCTTTATTATTAATTGCCCTTTTGTTTATTTTAATGATGCGTAAGGTTAGTGGGCCAGGTGGTGGCGGTGGGCCAGGTGGTATTTTTAACATTGGTAAATCTAAAGCCACGTTGTTTGAAAAAGGCACAAAAGTAAATATAAACTTTAACGATGTTGCAGGATTAGATGAAGCTAAGGTAGAGGTAATGGAAATTGTAGATTTCTTAAAAAATCCAAAAAAATATACAGCCCTTGGTGGTAAAATTCCAAAGGGTGCTTTATTAGTTGGCCCACCTGGTACAGGTAAAACGTTATTGGCCAAAGCCGTTGCTGGTGAGGCTCAAGTGCCTTTTTTTAGCCTTAGCGGAAGCGATTTTGTAGAAATGTTTGTAGGTGTAGGTGCTAGCCGTGTAAGAGATTTATTTAAACAAGCTAGAGAAAAAGCACCTTGTATAATTTTTATAGATGAAATTGATGCCATTGGTAGGGCAAGAGGTAAAAATGCGATGATGAGCAACGATGAAAGAGAAAACACCTTAAATCAATTATTGGTAGAAATGGATGGCTTTGGTACCGATTTAGGTATTATAATTTTAGCAGCAACTAACCGTCCAGATGTGTTAGATACTGCTCTTCTACGCCCAGGTCGTTTCGATAGACAAATAACCATTGATAAACCAGATTTAGTTGGTAGAGAGGCTATTTTTAAAGTTCATCTTGGACCAATTAAAATTTCTCAAACATTGGATATTCATAAATTAGCAGAACAAACACCAGGCTTTGCCGGGGCAGATATTGCTAATGTGTGTAACGAAGCTGCGTTAATTGCTGCCCGTAAAAATAAAGAGGCGGTGGATATGCAAGATTTTCAAGATGCAATTGATAGAGTAATTGGCGGATTAGAAAAAAGAAATAAAATAATATCTCCAGAGGAAAAAGAAATTATTGCTTACCACGAGGCTGGCCATGCAATATGTGGTTGGTATTTAGAGCATGCTTACCCATTATTAAAAGTAACGGTTGTACCAAGGGGTAGTGCAGCATTGGGTTACGCTCAATACACACCTAAAGAGCAATATTTATATAATACCGATCAATTGCTTGACCAAATTTGCATGACGCTTGGTGGTAGGGCTAGTGAAGATATTTTCTTTGGAAAAATAAGTACAGGAGCAAGTAACGATTTACAACAAATTACTAAAAGTGCTTACAGTATGATTACCGTTTATGGTATGAATGATAAAATAGGTAACATAAGTTTTTACGACCCTGCACAAGAAAATTATTTTACTAAACCTTATAGCGAAGAAACAGGTAAAATGATTGATGAGGAGGTACGTAAATTAATTGATGGTGCTTATGAACGTACTAAACAATTACTTACCGAAAAGAAAGGCGATGTAGAAAAATTAGCAAAGGAATTATTGAAAAAAGAAGTACTTTTTAAGAGTGATGTTGAGGCCTTAATTGGTAAGCGACCTTTTGAAGAAAAAAAGGCATTGGATATTAAGGAAGAGGTTGCTCCAAAAGATGCATTAAGCGATGATTCAAAAAATATTTTACCAGATATTATTGAACCAGACAGTACAAATCAAATTTAATTGAACGAATGGCTACAACAGCTAAAGAAAACATTTTAAAAAAAATACGGCAGGCACTGAGTAATCCAGTGCCTTTGCCTTTTCCCAGCAGTGAGGGTGCTTCAAGTTTATTTTTACCTCCAACCGAAGAGTTAGAAGTATTGTTTGCACAAGAATTTACCAAGCTGCAAGGCAAATTTGCTTTTTGTATAGATGAAAAAGATTTGCACAAACAACTAAAACTATTAATTGGTGAAAAACAATGGACGAAAGTTTATTGTAGTGAAGATAAATGGAACGCTACTTTTAGTAATACAATCAATTTAGAAAGTTGCGATGCTTCTATAACAAGTTGTGAAAGTTTAGTTGCAAGAACGGGAAGCATTGTATTAAGTACGGCTAACAAAAGTGGTCGTACAGTAAGTGTATATGCACCCATACATATTTGTGTTGCTTATACAAGC
>JANNWD010000517.1:0-1525 GCA_031408315.1 Bacteroidota bacterium | reverse complement strand
GGCGGCCATGAACATCATCACCAGCATCACATCCTCGCTCGCACCGGTGCACAAGGAGGGCTATCCCTTTGTGCTGGGGGCCGCCGCCGTCACCCTTGCGCTGTTCTTTTTCGGCTTCAATACCGTGGGCTGGATCGCCCTCATCATCACCGTCTGGTGTGCTTATTTCTTCCGTGACCCGGAGCGCGTGACACCTTCACGCAAGAACCTGGTGATTTCACCGGCCGATGGCCGGATCAGCGCCATTGCCAGTGTCGTGCCGCCGCCGGAACTCGATCTCGCCCGCGAACCCCACACCCGCATTTCCGTTTTCATGAATGTTTTCGACGTGCATGTGAACCGCTCGCCAAGTGATGCCCGCATCGCCAGGCTCGCCTATGTGCCGGGGGCCTTTCTCAATGCCGAACTCGACAAGGCCAGCGACGACAATGAACGCCAGGCACTGACCTTGACTCTCGACAACGGCATGCAGGTCGGCGTTGTGCAGATCGCCGGCCTGGTGGCCCGCCGCATCGTGAAATTTGTCGGCGAGGGCGAGCGCCTGACGGCAGGCCAGCGCTTTGGCCTCATCCGTTTTGGTAGTCGCGTCGATGTCTATCTGCCGCAATCCGTGGCTCCCCTGGTGATCGTCGGCCAGCGGGCGCTGGCTGGTGAAACGGTTCTTGCCGACCTTGATGCAACCGAACCCGCCCGCAGCGGACGCAAAGCCTGATGGCCCCTGACGCCCCCGACCAGCGTGCCTTTCGCATGGTGCCGGTGCGCTATTTGGCACCAAATCTGATTACCCTTCTGGCCCTGTGCAGCGGTGTGACCGCAATCAAGCTGGCCTTTGAAGGCCGCTTTGAAATTGCTGTCTCCGCCGTCATCCTCGCAATATTTCTCGATGCCGTTGACGGCAGGCTGGCCCGCTACCTCAAGGGCACATCACGTTTCGGGGCCGAGCTCGACAGCCTCGCGGATTTTGTCAATTTTGGCGTGGCCCCTGCGGTGCTTCTCTATATCTATTCACTGAACAGCATCCGCACTACCGGTTGGATTGTCTGCCTGATGCTGGCGATTGCCTGCGCATTGCGGTTGGCGCGCTTCAATGTTGCACTGGACGACCCTGACAAGCCGGCATTTGCCAATGCATATTTCCACGGCATCCCGGCACCGGCAGGGGCAGGGCTGGCCCTTGTGCCCTTTTACCTCGGTTTTCTCGACATTGTGCCTGACGGCCACGACTGGGCCCGCGCTTACGCGCCGTATTTGGTCCTAGTTGCCATTCTCATGGTGAGCCGCGTACCGACATTTTCCGGCAAGATTGCCACCAAAGTACCAGGTGACATGGTGCTGCCTATTCTCGCAGGCGGTGCCCTTCTGGTCATCTGCCTGATCAGTTTTCCGTGGGAAACCCTGCTGCTTATTGCCGCAGTTTATCTGGCGCTCATACCGGTGAGCTGGATTAACCACCGGAAACGCAAGCGCGCCCATCAAATGCAACCCTGAAGCGTTTTTTTTGGGAGGGGGTGTATTTCTCTATCCC